>RFIV01000189.1 GCA_003695085.1 Gammaproteobacteria bacterium | reverse complement strand
TTGCCCGAGTGGCGAAACTGGTAGACGCAAGGGACTTAAAATCCCTCGGAAGGTTCCTTCCGTGCCGGTTCGATTCCGGCCTCGGGCACCACTGTTTTTCCTCCTATTTTGATCCAGGCAGTCTGGCGTCATGCCAGAGGCGTTATACTGATTCAAAACACGGATCAGGATGACTATTGTGCCGGAAAGCCAGCCTCTTCAACATTTGCTCTTGTTTGCTCAGGCCGTGGGTATCGGGTTTCTCATCGGCCTGGAGCGTGAAAAGCACAGCAATGCCATTGCAGGGCTCAGAACCTTTACGCTGATTGCGTTGACGGGCGCTTTGAGTGGTTACATTGGTACGCAGTCCGGTTCCTGGATGATGGCGCCTGTACTGGCGACATTGGTGGCGGCGAGTCTGATCGTGGCACAGGTCAAATCACGCTCACGCGAGCCGGATACGACGACTGTTCTGGCCGGGCTCATGACCTACGGGCTGGGCGTGGCATTATGGCTGGGACATCCGCTTCTGCCGGGCGGGCTGGCCATTGTGGTAATGGCATTGCTGTATTTCCGCAAGGAACTGAGACAGGTGCCTCACCGCCTGAACAGTACCGATGTGTCTTCTTTTCTGCAGTTTGCTGCGGTTGCGTTCATTCTCTTGCCTGTCCTGCCCAATGAGCAGTACGGGCCTTATGATGTATTCAATCCGTACCAGACTGGTTGGCTCGTGGTATTGATCAGCGGGATCAGCCTGTCCGGGTATCTGGCGCTGCGTTTTCTCGGGGCGCATGCCGGGCTGATGTTGGTTGGGCTGATGGGTGGCCTGGTTTCGACGACCGCCACGACTCTGGTATACGCGCGCTACAGCCGGCAGACGCCGGTCTTTGCGCCGCTTGCCGTACGCATCATTTTGTTGTCTCACCTCATATTGTTCGTCAGGGTGGGAGTGGTCACCAGTGTGTTGGCCCCCGAGTTGCTCAAGGCCTTGCTGCCCTGGCTGGCTGGCGGGCTGTGCGCCGGCTTGCTCTTTGCCGGTTTGCGCGCGCGATATGGCCAGCCGATTCCCGAGGATGTGCCGCAGCCGGAGGTGAAGAATCCGGCCGAGTTGAAAACGGCCGTTGGGTTCGCGCTGACGTTTGTGCTGGTGCTGTGGCTGTCTGCGTTCATGAATGAGCAGTTTGCGAGCCTGGGCAGTTACCTGGTGGCATTCTTCTCCGGGTTGACGGATGTTGATGCGATTACGATTGCCAACCTCAAACTGGCTCAGGAGGGGCAGATTCCCCATCGGGTGGCGGTGGTAGCGATCGTGATTGCTTTCGTCGCCAACTTCATCTTCAAGTATGGCGCAGCGGTGGTGGCGGGCCACCGCTCCATCCGGCTTTCGCTGGCCCTGGGATTCGGCAGTATGGTAGCCGGGGGAATGGTGGGCTTGCTGGTGTTCCCGGTCTGAAGGCCGCTACCGCGGGCGGATGGACTCCAGTACCGACTGCATGATCCGTTCATATTCTCCGCTGGCCTTGAGTTTGGCAACGCCGCGATTGAACGCGTCGACAAGCTCCTGTGCACGCGGAGATTTACGGCTGATGATCAGATGGTAAGCGGTTTTGCGGAGAGGTTTGGGGTGCCAGTCAAGGCGCCCGCGTTCAATGTCATTGAATTGGGTGCGAAGCATGTAGCGACCCACATCCAGTGACAGGGGAAAGGCATCTATCCGGCCGGCGATGAGTTTTTTCAGGTTCAGCTCATCAGAGGAGACGCGGTCTACCGTAAAGATTCCTTTCCTCTCCGCCTCATCAAACGCAGTCCCATAGTGATAGCCGCTGGTGGCCCCGATTATCAGGCCTTGAAGATCTTCCCAGCGATCCCAGTCAATGGGCTTTTCACGATTGAAGAAAAAGACAGTATTTGTGTACAGGAACGGGTCGCTGTAGATAAAGTGCTTTGCCCGTTCTTCCGAGTAGCTCCAGATCAACGAGCCGTCATATTGTCCTGTCTGGGCCATGTAATAGGCACGATTCCACGGAAAGAAGCTGTACTCCACCTGATAGCCTTCGATTTCGAAGGCGCGCTGCGCCAGCCAGGAGGCCGCGCCATAATGCGGAAGCTCAGGCGATTGATAGGGAGGCCATTCACCGTTGGTCAGCCGGATGACTTCAGCACCGCGAGCGGGCAGCTGAGTGCTCAGTGCCAGCAGCAGCGTCACAATGGCCAGGGCAAGCAGGCGAATGGATTTGGGCAACAGTTACGGCACTCCGGAGCATGGCACTATCTGATTCTTATTGTAGACACACATCCGGGATGTGTTGGTTAAATCATGTCAATTGTGTGTCAGCTGGGCATAGAGCCTGGGCAGCCTGGCTGGCAGCTGATGAGGATCGGAGATCAGACAGTAATGCTGGCTTCCGAACAGGTAGGGGAGATAATCACCGGCTTCCTGATCAATGGTGACGCAAAACGGTACAACGCCCCTTTGGCGGGCTTCTACCACGGCCATACGGGTATCTTCGGCACCATAACGTCCTTCGTACTGATCCAGGTCGTTGGGCTTGCCGTCTGTGATGAGCAGCAGGAGTTTCTGATGCGATGGCCGGCGTGAAATCAAGGTGGTGGCATGCCGGATGGCTGCGCCCATGCGTGTATAGTAGCCGGGCCGCAGGCCGTTGATGCGTGCCCGGACATTGGCCCCGTACGGTTCGTTGAAGGCCTTGAGTTCGGTAAAGCGCACCAGGCTGTTTCGCCGGGAGCTGAAACCATACAGCGCGAAGGGGTCTTCACTGGCGGACAGGGCCTCGCTGAACAGCAGGAGGCTGTCCCGGATCACGTCGAGCACGGTGCACCGGTTGCCGAGCCAGGCATCGGTGGACAATGACAGGTCGGCCAGGACGAGGCAGTTGAGATCACGCAGCTGGCCGGAGAATGAAGAAAAAACCTGCGGATCACCCTCTGCATGGCCCTGGCTGCGTGCCGTGGCATGATCCAGCCATGCATTCAGGTCGACTTCGTCACCTTCTCGCAGGTGTTTTTGCCAGTATCGAACGGGTTGAAGGTTCTGGAACTGGCGTCGCACGCGTTGGGCATCGGCCCGGAGATGTTCAGGCAGGCGCTCGCTTCCGAGATGCCTGGGAGAAAGTGGTTGCAGCAGGCAATAATCGGTTCGGTAGTGGCCCTTTCGAAAATCCCATTCCGGGAGGCGGATGCCTTCGCCCAGCGGAATGTCATCCTCGTCATCGGAGGGCAGGTCGAGACTGAGTTTCAGTCCTTTTGAGGCAGTGCCCTTGGTACTGAGTGTGATGACATCCAGGTCTTCGGCGACTGCACTGTCATCATCTTCCGAGTCATCTTCGCTGCGATCCACCTTGGTCATTTCTGCCCAGCTGAGCAGGCTTTCAAGGCGAAATAGCAAGAGCCCGTCCTTCTTGCCCTTGTCCATGCGCTCTGCACGTTTTCGTTGTTTGCCTGACCCCTGTGAACTGTTCTCATCGGGTTGACGGCGCATGGCCGGGTCATCCTGATCATCACGTGACTGGCTGACCGGACTGCCGAACTGGGGGTAGAGCCACAGGCACACCGGGGCAGGTGCCAGTTTCGCCGGAGGCAAGGTGTTGATCGAGCCGGGATGCTGAATGGCTTGTCTCAGCGCCTTCTCTGCGGCGGATTCATCCGCAGGGAGTGTGTCAGGGTCCGGGCGTTGAGCCAGGCATGCGGCAACAAGGGCGTGCCAGCGCGTGAGGAATCCGGGGAAGGCTTCCAGCGTTTGGTGCACGGCTGTTTGGTTATCCGTCAGCCAGTCGCGCCATTCGACCGGTGCGTTGACACACAGCAGGCACCACCACAGATAGAGGTCTTCATTGAGCTTGCGCGAAGGCAGCAGGGCAACGGTTTCCGGCACGTAGATCCGATGCTTGCTTCGCCACACCGGCGCGTGTGTGCGCCCCAGGCCCGCAAGTTTCTGGCGCGCCGTTTGCCTGACATGAAAATAGGTTTCCGGGCTGGGCTGAATTTCCAGCAATTCGTTGCCGCTCAAGGCGCGAATCAGGGTATGAAGTCGCTTGCTGACATCAACCAGTGCGACAGCTTCGGACGGAAACGAGGTATCGGCCTTGCGTGTGATGAAGTGGTGCCATTTTTCGCCGACCCATTCTTCCATCAGATTGACTCCGGTTATTCGGGCTGGTCAAAACCGTCTGGTTCTCAGGCGGCTTTGAACAACCGTGAAGAGAGTGGAAAGGGCCTCCTGTGTCGGAGGCCCCTGTATCAAGAGACGTCAGGCACTCTGGATCTCGGTGTCCTTGTCCACGAAGAAGGAAACAAAGTACACCACCAGGCCGATCAGGAAGACCACGCCTGTGATCTCGCGCAGCCAGTAGAACAGGCCGATCTGATCCTGGGTAGCCATGAAGCCCAAGGCGACACCGCTTTCCGGTACACGTTGCAGCCACACTTGCAGGATACCCGCACCGGTCAGGAACAGGGTGATGAAGACCATGGCGATGGTCATCAGCCAGAAGCCCCACATTTCCACAACCTGTGCCTTGTTGCTGTTGCCATCCGGGCGGCCACGCAGCGCGGGCATGGCGTAGGCGCCGTAGAAGGCCATGTGTCCGTGAGAGGCTGTAATCTGGGTGCCGTGTGTGTAGTAGTTCACCGGTGCCAGTGTGTGCAGGAAACCCCATACACCTGCGCCGAGGAAGGCCATGACACCGCAACCCATCGCCCACAGCAGTGCAGCACGGTTCGGGTGTTCACGACGGCGACGGTTGGCCATGTTGAAGGCAAAGACGGCCATCAGGAAGAAGGGAATCGGCTCCAGAGCGGAGAAGACAGATCCCAGAATCTTCCAGTACTCGGGCGGCCCGATCCAGTAGTAGTGGTGGCCGGTACCGAGGATGCCGGTAATCAGGGCCATGGCAATAATGACATACAGCCACTTCTCGACCACTTCACGGTCCACACCGGTGGTCTTGATGAGCACGTAGGCAAGGATGGAGCCCATGATCAGTTCCCAGACACCTTCAACCCACAGATGCACGACCCACCACCAAAAGTACTTGTCCAGTGCCAGGTTTTCCGGGTTGTAGAAGGAGAACAGGAACATGACAGCCAGACCTACCAGGCCCGTCATCAGGACGATATTGATCACCGTCTTGCGGCCCTTGAGTACCGTCATGCCGAGATTGTAAAGAAAGCCGAGTGCCACGATGACAATGCCGATTTTGGTAATCGTGGGTTGCTCGAGGAATTCCCGCCCCATGGTCGGCAACAGCTCGTTTCCGGTCATCTTGGCCAGACCGGCATACGGAACCAGCAGGTAGCCGAGTATGGTCAGCGTGCCCGCGACGGCAAAGATCCAGAACAGGGCGATGGCCAGTTTGGGGCTGTGCAGTTCACGCTGGGATTCTTCCGGGATGAGGTAGTAGGCCGCTCCCATGAAGCCGAACAGCAGCCAGACAATGAGCAGGTTGGTGTGTACCATCCGTGCGACGTTGAACGGGATGGCCGGAAACAGAAAGTCTCCGATCACGTATTGCAGGCCCATGATCAGCCCGAACAGTACCTGCCCGGCAAAGAGCATGAGAGCAAATATGAAGTAGGGTTTGGCGACAGCCTGAGATTGATATTGCATGATCAGCGCTCCTTAGCCTTCGATGTTGGGCGGCCAGTCGTTGGTACTGATACCGGCTGAGTATTCGAGGAATGCCGCCAGATCATCAATTTCCTGGTCAGTCAGGTTGAACTGGGGCATTTGCCGGCGCCCGGGTACACCCGTAGGTTGCGCGTTCATCCAGGCGTGCATGAACGCCTTGAACGTTTCACTGTCGGACGCGCCGCGGCGCTGGAATACGTTTCCGAGTTCTGGCGCGAAGTATGCACCTTCACCCAGCAGTGTGTGGCAGCCAATGCAGTTGTTCTGCTCCCAGACGAGCTTTCCGCGTGCCGCAGCTTCAGTCAGCTGGGCCCGGTTGTCTCGTTGGGGCATGGCCTGCATGGTGTCGAAGGTCAGGGCCAGAAACAACAGAATGAAGAATACACTTCCTCCAAGGTAGATGTTTCTGGCCATGCTTTTGGTAAAGCGATCAGCCATGTGGTGTCTCCCTTTCGTTATGATCAGACAGTGTCAGAGTACGTGTTGAGCCGCCTCGATGACCTTGACCTTGATCAACCGACTGAGTTGAAGGGTTTTTCAATAAAAAAGGCCGGGCGAACCCGGCCAAACGTTCTCGCTCCGGGCAGAGCGATGAAACTCAAATCCGTTTTATTTCAGTGGCTTGTGCCTTCATCGTAATGTGTTTTGTTAAATACGTTGTATTTTCCTGAAGGCTTGGACATGGGAAGCGATTTCAGCTCCTTGAGCGTTTGGGCATCGTAGACAATGAGCTCTCCGGGATTTTCCCAGATGCTGAGCAGGGCATACTTGCCGTCCCGGGTGTACTCGATATGGGCGCTGGTCTTGCCTGGCCTTGGAATCAGGGTTTTCTCTATCTCCAGCGTCTGCTTGTTGATGACCAGCATCTGGTCACGGTTCGGGCCGAAGAATACGTCTGCCCAGGCCCAGGGCGACTGACTGTGGCTGCGCATGAAGAAGCCCGGTCCCGGGGTAGGCAGGCGCTTGATAGGCTTCCATGTGGCCATGTCGATGATGGTGATTTCGCCTTTTTTGAGATTGGGGGTGGCCAGGACCCGGGTGTTCTTCCACCGCCAGGTAATCCCCGAACCCAGATGGGGCATGCCGCCCAACGCAAGCTCCGTGACAGGCTGACGGGTATCCAGATCCATGACCCATGCGCTGCCACCGGAGCGGCTGGCGCCGATGAGATAGCGGTAATCAGGATCGAAAAAGAAGTCATCCAGATAATCGGCAACGGGAATTCGCTGAACCTCCATGGGCACCGCGTGTGCACGCAAGGCCTGAACGGCGGGACGCAAGGGCCTGTCATAGACCTTTGGTACCGTAAGATTCGGGTACGGAATCTCCCACACCTCCTTCACGTCCTTCAATGCTGCAATGAAGCTGTGGCGCGGGGGAGCGGTGTACACGGCCGACACCCGTGATGACTTTCCGTTCAGATCCGCTACCGGATAGATCTTTACGGGTTCGAGGGTGATCGCATCCAGCAGTACGAGTGTGTGGGGCAGGTAGTTGGCGGCCATCAGCCAGTGCCCGTCATCGGATATGGCCACATTGCGCATGTTGATGCCGGCCCGGATTTCGGCGACCACCTTGAGTGAGTACAGGTCGTACTGGGTAATCCAGCCATCGCGCGAGCCGAAGTACACAAAACGGCCATCCGGTGAGTATTTGGGGCCGCCATGCAGGGCATATCGGCTGGGAAAGCGTGTGATGGGCTCGAAGGTGTCACCGTCGAGTACCGTGACATGATGATCACCCGTTTCCACTACAACGAACAGATTCTGCATGTCGGCCTGATAGACCGGGGATTTGGGTAGCCGGGTGATATCTTCATACTGTATCCGGGAGGCCTGGATCTGAGACTGGCCCCAGTCTGGCATGTGTGGCAGAGGGGTATAGATCCATTTTGCCAGCGCTTTGATCTGCTTGTCCGAGAGCTGGTGACCAAAAGCGGGCATCTGCGTCGCCGGGCGACCGTCCCGTATGACCTTGACGGCCTTGGCCGGGCGCAGTCGTCCCAGGTTTTCCGGTAGTAGTGCCGGGCCCATGCCACCCAGACGATTGACGCCATGACACGCCGCACAGTGTTGCGTGTAGAGTGCCTCCGGGCTGTTCGGCGCATCCGCGATCGCCTGGGGGGCGGCCAGTACCAGGCCCAACATCGAAGTCAGGAGAGCGCCATACCGGCGAAGTCGGGGGGTTATCCGCATGAGACTGCCTCCTGAAGTGATTCAAACGCCGGCAGCCAGGCATCTGCATGGGCAGCATGACGGACCACATCACCCACAATGATCAATGTGGGTGGCTGAAACCCATGGGACAGGATGCTGTCCGGCAACTGATTCAGCGTGGTGATGCAGCGGCGCTGCTGAGGCGTGGCACCTCGTTCGATGAGCGCCACCGGCGTGCCGGGTGCGCGACCATGGGCAATCAGTTTTTCACGAATGATGGCGGCGTTGGCCAGGCCCATATAGAACACAACTGTCTGATTACCGGTTGCCAGTGCCTGCCAGTCCAGCCGCAGTTCACCGTTCTGCAGATGCCCGGTGGCCAGGGTGACCATCTGCGCTGCATCTCTGTGAGTAAGCGGCAGGCCGTTCAGCGCCGAACATCCGAACGCCGAGGTGATACCGGGCACCACGAAGCATTCCACGCCGTGTTGATGAAGCCATGCCTGTTCTTCTCCTCCGCGACCAAAGACGAAGGGATCACCGCCCTTGAGGCGAAGGACACGGCGCCCTTCCCGGGCCAGCTTCAGCAACAGTGTATTGG
>RFIV01000188.1 GCA_003695085.1 Gammaproteobacteria bacterium | reverse complement strand
GATACTGGTTTCGGCAGCACTGAACGTCTTGACCAGGCCACGTTGATGCCTGTCCTCGGGTATATGAGCAATGCCCAGATGACGTGCCAGGGCCGGTTGATAGGCCTCGAAATCCAGCGTTTTACCGTCCATTTCAACTGTACCCGAGCTGGCCGGGCGCATGCCTGAAAGCACGTCGAGCAATTCGCTCTGGCCGTTGCCGGACACGCCTGCAATGCCCACGATCTCGCCGGCACGTACATCAAAATTCAGGGACTTGAGACGCTCCACGCCGTCATCATCCCGAAGCACAAGGTTGCGCACGGCTATCCTGACGCGGCCGGGCTCCACATCGCCCCGGTCAAGTGCCAGTGAAACCTTGCGCCCCACCATGAGCTCTGCCAGCTCGTCGGTGCTGGTTTGCGATGTCTCCCGGTGGGCGACCATCTTGCCTGCCCGCATGACGGACACGGCATCGGTGATGGCCATGATTTCCTTGAGCTTGTGAGTAATCAACAAAATGGTGACCCCTTCTTCACGAAGGGTGTTGAGAATCCTGAACAGCTGCTCGGTTTCCCCGGGGGTGAGTACACCTGTGGGTTCATCCAGAATCAGGATGTTGGCGCCCCGATAGAGCGCCTTGAGAATTTCGACCCGCTGCCTTGAGCCGACGGACAGGTCGCTGATGACAGCATCCGGGTCCACCTCCAGACCATACTGCTCACTCAGGCGTTTCAGCTCCTTGCGGGCGTGATCGAAGCTCACATCGATCTGGAATCCCTTTTCGGCTCCGAGAACAATGTTCTCGAGGACGGTAAAGGGTTCCACCAGCATGAAGTGCTGATGCACCATGCCGATGCCCAGTGCCAGCGCCTGGGTGGAGTTGCGGATGTCAACCTGCTGGCCGCGCACGCGGATGGTGCCTGTATCAGCGGTGTAGAAGCCATACAGGATACTCATCAGCGTGGACTTGCCAGCCCCATTTTCACCAATGATCCCATGGATCGTGCCGCTTCTCACGGTCAGATCCACCTGATCATTGGCCTTGACGCTGCCGAACGTCTTGCAGACGCCGGACAGCTCGATGGCTGGGGTGTCCGGATGCTCGGTCATGGCTGTTCTCAGTAGTCGCAGCTGTTATTGGTCATGTAATCGTGGACCTTGATCTTGCCGGCAACGATATCTTTCTTGGCCTGCTCGATCTTCTGCTTCATTTCATCGGTGATCAGGCTGGCGTTGTATTCGTCAACAGCCCAGTCCACGCCGTTTTCAGCCAGTCCCAGGTGCTCGATACCCGGTTTGAACTTGCCGTTACGTGCTTCATCCAGTGCCTTGTAGGCCGCTACGCCAACACGCTTCACCATGGACGTCAGCATCGTGCCCGGATGCAGGTAGTTCTGGTTGGAATCGACACCAATGGCATACTTGCCGGCATCCTTGGCTGCCTGGTAAACGCCCAGGCCTGTTGCGCCTGCGGCAGCGAAGATCACGTCAACACCGCGCTCGAACTGCCCCTTGGCGAGTTCGGCACCACGGCTCAGGTCATGCCAGGCTGCCGGCGTGGTGCCTGTCATGTTGGCAAAGACCTCGATGTTGGGGTTGACGTACTTCGCGCCCTGTTCGTAGCCGCATTCGAACTTGCGAATCAGAGGAATATCCATGCCGCCGACAAAACCCACCTTGCCGGTCTTTGACTTCAGCGCGGCCGCCATGCCGACCAGGAAGGAACCTTCATGCTCCTTGAACAGGATGGACTTGACGTTCGGGGCATCCACCACGGAATCAATCAGTACATAGTGGGTGTCCTTGAACTTGGGCGCCAGATCCTTGACTGTCGTGGCCTGGTTGAAACCTACGCCAATGATCGGATCAAATCCACGCTGCGCGAACTTTCGATGCGCCTGGGAGAACTGGGTCTCGTTGTTGGGTTCGAACTCGCGTACCTTGATGCCTGTATCCTTGGTGAACTTTTCCAGTCCCTTGGATACGGCTTCGTTGAAGGACTTGTCGAATTTGCCTCCCATGTCGTAAACCACGGCAGGCTTGATACCGTCCGCTGCAGCCAGTGTGGTAGCCGCGGCAAAAGCGACCCCCATGCATACCTGCATTGCCTTTTTCAGAGTACTCATTTTTTTCTCCTGTTTATCATGCACATGCACGTTGTTGTTCAGAAACCTTCAAAGTCTGGTTTCCTGTTATTTTCAGTTGATATCGGCGGCGTGCCAGACGGTTTGTGCTGCCACGGCCGCACGACAGAGCCTCAGGCTGTCGCGGAGACTGCCCCAGTCCGTATCTGCGCGCAATGCGAGAATACGCTTAAGCGTTGAGGACGCCGAGCGCGCGAGGCGAGCGATTGCATCTGCCTCGTCTGCCAGCCACAAGGCATGCACACCCGCATGTGCCGCCAGGGTATCACCCAGCGGGCCGCGCGGTCCGGCAACAATGTTCACTGTACCGGCGGGTACGTCCGACGTTTCAATCACCTGCGCCAGCTTGAGCAGGCTCACCGGAGCTGACTCGCTGGCACACAGTACGACAGTATTGCCCAGAGCGAGGGCAGGGGCCAGCATGCTGACCGCGCCCAGCAGCGGATCATGCTCGGGCAGCAGCATGCCAATCACGCCCACGGGGTTGTAACACGTCACGACCTGGCCCTTGAAGTCCGCCTGATTTACCGAGCCGCCAAACTTGTCAGCCCAGGCGGCAGATTCGAACAGACGTTCAATGGATTTTTCCACCTGAGCCAAAGAGGTGGACAGCGATTGACCGGTTTGAGCAGACAGGTCTTCAGCAAACTCCTGATGCCG
>RFIV01000187.1 GCA_003695085.1 Gammaproteobacteria bacterium | reverse complement strand
GCCTCTGACATGGCTGATCCGGTCGCGGGTGACGTGCAGCCGCCACTCGCCCGCCACGTTCAGGGCCAGTTTTTCTTCACCAGACCGATCATCCAGCGTCAGTTCATGTTGTGCACCCTCTGAAATGAGTGCGCTGCGCAGGCGGATCTGATCCGCCTCGGCGGCGGCCACAGGGGGTCGGTGGCCACCGTGAAAAAGGCTGCCCAACACCACCGGGCAGGCGGGGTCGCCGTTTTCAAAGTCCACCAGCGCCTCCTGACCGGTACGCGGCAGCACGCAAGTGCCACGCCGGTCTCCGGCCCAGCCCTGATCCACGCGCATCCAGGGGCCGGGGCGGGCGTGTTCATCCCAAAGCCAGGCAGCACGCACAGTGCCATCGGTCCGGGTATGGCTGCGGGCCGTTTCCTGCCCCCAGACGGTGGCGCCCATGGGCCCGGCAACGAGGCGCGAAGGCACGCTCTGAGGCAGAATTCGGGTGCTTTCCGGGCGCAGCCGGATGAGGTTCCGGTGGCGGCTGCCGAGGGTGCCGGAGAGTGCATCCGTGGTCCCTTCCACGTGCCCCGTGTAGTCCAGTTCCGAGACGACCCACAGGTCATCCTGTCCGGCGGGCTTGAGCAGCAGACCAATATCCAGATCCGGGCGCGGGCTGACGCGCTCGATTTCATCCACCGTGGCATTGAACCCGGCCAGCGCCTGCCGGGCAGCCTGCGCCAGATCCCCTTCATGGGCCCGGGTGCTGTAAAGGTGACGAAAGGTCTCCGGTTCGCGCTCACCGGCATCTTCACCCAGAAATACGTGGGGGCGCGCAGGATCCCAGCCGCTGACACGCACGCCCCCGATACCCACACAAGCGCGTTGACGGCTGCGATCCGAGACGTTCTGGTTGGCGCGGATGCCATCCTCGGATCCCAGACGGCACCAGGGGTCGGGCACCGGATGGTACAGGCCGCCATGATCACTGATGACCAGCGTGTGTCCCTGAGGGGAGTGATCAAAGGTGTAGGACCAGCCTTCTTCGGCCATGAGTCGCTCGGCAAAGGCCCAGTCACTCTCGTCGAGCTGCATGACCGAGGTGCGTTTGGCGGGCGGACGGTGCAGGCTGAACTGTACCTGGCCCGTTTCCGGGCCGGCCTCCCGGCAGAGTCGGGGGATGATCTCTGCCCCCGTAACGTCCACATGCTGCCTGCGTCTGACGCGCTGTGTCATCCACCAGTGAGCCGGGACAATGACCAGTTCGATACCCTGCCAGCGGCCTTCGGCCGGCAGCCGACAGACGGCACGGACGTGGCCCTGCAGCAGACGATCGCCGGCATCCGTGTGCCGGGTAATGAGTGCCGGCTTGCGCAGCCAGGCGGACAGGTCTTCAGGCAGTCCTTCCAGCACGCAGCGCACACGCGCTTCATACAGGCGTGACAGGCCCAGTCGCAGGTTGACGCTGCGCAGGCGCAGCCCGTCCACGCCAGACAGGTGAAAGGACAAACAGGGTGAAGCCCCCGCGGATCCTTGCGGAGCAGACATCACGATTCCTTGTGATCAGTTTTTCAACGCCCTGATTATAGAGGTGCGCGGGTGCGGGGATCAAGCGGACAAGGTTGACAGGCGTCCCATTCCGGGACAGGCTGAAACGGAGGCAGGGTAACTTCAGGTGACAGGCAGCGTGACCACAGCACGAAAATCCGGACAACCACGACGCCCGTATCCGCCCGCAAACACCGGCCGGCAGCCCTTTCATTCTGCCCCCCGAAGCTTCCCGCTCAGAGTGTTTGTGTGTTGGCTGGCTGTTGTGCTCGCAGGCCATGCCCTGGCCGGTACAGTCTACCGCTATAAGGACGCACAGGGGCGCTGGCATTTTTCCGATCACCCTCCCAGGGATGGCACCTTTCAGGCTGAGCATCTGGAAACACAGTCAGCCGCGCCCAAGGCACCTCTTGTTCAGGTGACGGCACGGGACGGACAACGGGTACTGGAAGCTATCAATCCCTGGTTCGGTCCCGTGGAAATGCAGCTCGAGGTCAAACCGCTGGGCCTGCGTCGCCACTGGGTCATGGAGCCGGACAGCCGGGAGGAGATCCTGTCACGGTTCAGCCAGCGGGTGAGCAAGGAAGATATCGTTTTTCACTGGGTGGTGGGCGATCCGGCCGCCCGGCCGGACACGGGGCGACTTTACCGTCCGCCGCTTCCACCCTTGCAGTATTTCACGATCAGTCAGAGTTTCAACGGTCGTTTCTCCCATTTTCAGGAACCCAGCCGCTATGCGGTGGACATAGCGCTGCCCGTGGGCACCCCTATCCATGCTGCGCGTGGTGGCGTGGTGATGGCGGTGCGGGATGACTATGCCATTGGCAGCGCCCGGGGCTACTTTCTCGACAAGGCCAACTACGTGCGCATCCTGCATGATGACGGCACCATTGCCCTGTATGCTCATTTGCTGCTGGGGGGTGTGGAAGTCAAGCCCGGTGAGCGTGTCAGGAGCGGTCAACGCATTGCGCGCTCAGGCAGCACCGGCTATTCCACCGGCCCGCATCTGCATTTTGTGATTCAGCGCAATACCGGCATGAAGCTTCGATCCGTTCCGTTTCAGTTCCGCTGGCCGGATGGTTCTGCAGTGACGCCCATCCCGCGAATGCGATTACGCGGCGGATGATTATCGCCCCTGAAGCATGAAGGTCTCATACTCCAGCCGATCCATCTTCCAGGACAGCCACCACAGACCGATAATGACCGTCAGTGCCACGGACACGGCAAACCCGTAGCCGAAGAAGGCTGCCCCGAGCTGGATGCTCAGCCAGGTGAGTGCCGCATTGGCAACCAGGAAAAATCCACACAGTCCCAGCGCCAGGCGCCGATAGTCCAGATAGAACAATACGTTGAGAATCGCCAGCAACAGGACCTGCACGCTTACGCCGATCACATCCACATAGAAAAGCCGCAGATACAGCGGCGAGATGCCGATCAGCTCCAGTATATCCTCACCCCAGAGCAACAGGATCACCACGGTCATGCCCTGCACCTTGAAGATTTCATAGATCCCCTGACGTGCGGTGTACACCATCTGGTCCTTGTAGTAGTAGATATGCTGCAACGTATCCCCTTCCCGCACGGCGTTATAGAACTGGTCATAATGCTCGGCGAAATCGGCTTCCATCCGCACGAGAAAGACCGCCATGCCGGGTATGATGGACAGGTAGGCCAGAAAAATCGGCAGATCGTAGATGAGCGAAGCGCGCAACGGGCCGATCACGGGCTGGGACGTTTCGGGCGTGAACCAGAAGATGAACTTGTCCACCCACACCGCAGCATTGAAGAACAGCCCGGTAAAGATCAGCGAGACGAAGATCTGTCGGCGACGCGTAAAATCAAAAGCCACGAAACGGGCGCCGGGATATTCGCGGATGATGAGGTAGAGGAAGCTGAAAAAGAGAAAGCTGTGGCCCAGCAACACGCCCCCGAGCAAACCCGGCAGGCCATAGGGCGTCATGCCCAGTGATCCCAGCACGGCTATCGTGTAACCGACGAAAAACAGGGCAACAATCTGCAGATACTGCTTCATGCTGGACAGAAAGATGACGGCAATCCACATCCCGCAGAGCACCACGAAATTGGCCAGCATGAGCAGTTCGTAGAGCAGACTTTCGTCAAACAGGAAATAGAGCACGGCCGTTCCGCTTGCGCCTGCGACGGTGATGGTCAGCCAGAGGGCCCCCATGAGATTGGCCAGAATGATATCCCGCCGGCCTTCAAACAAGCGGTCCGCTACAAAACGGGTGAACATGAGCTGCAGGAAGCCGGTGAGGATCAGGCTGCACGCCATGAGATAGGTCACGGAGACCAGAAACTGAACGATCAAGGTCTGGGGTACGACCAGCCCGAAACTGAGTACCCCAATGATCATGACCCCGATGACCGACAGCACCCACGGGCCGGAGCTGATGAGGCCCGCCAGCCCATACGCCTCGACAATGGACAGCAGGGTGTCCTTTTCGAGAATCTTGCGGATCTCGAATCCTATGCCGGCCACGGACTTTTCTCCATGGCTGCGTCATACAGGTCGTGATAATTGCGGAACATCAGCTCAAGCGTATAGAAACGCTTGACCCGCTCGAGCCCTGCCGCCTGTGCCGCATACCACTGCTCTTCATCGGTCAGCAGCTTGATGCACTCGTGCGCAGTGGCGTCCGGGTCTGCGATGGCGACCACCGCCCCGCCGGATCCAATGGCCTTGTCTTCATCCGTGGCACCCTCGATCAGTTCCCGGCAGGAGCCCACATCTGTCGCCACACACGGCAGCCCGGCAGCATACGCTTCCAGGATGACCAGCGGCTGCGCTTCACTGATGGACGTCAGCACCATCAGCCCCAATTGAGGCAGGATATCCGCGATGTTCTGAAAGCCCAGAAATTTCACCTGATCACCGAGTCCCAGCCCCTGAGCCAGATCCTTGCACTCGGCCACGTAGGACGGGTCTTCGTCTTCCGGCCCGACGATCCAGCCTTCCGCGTCGGGAATCTCGTTGCATACCACCCGCATGGCGCGGATAAAGGTCTTGATGTCCTTGATGGGTACCACGCGGCCGATCAGTCCCAGCACCCTGGGGATGCCCTTCGGGCGGGCTTCGCGCACCGGATCGAAGCGCTCGGGTGAGATGCCGTTGGGGATGACGCGACACTTTTCAGGAGGCGCGCCATCGGTGATCTGGCGATCCCGGTTGCCGCCGTAAAGCGAAATGATGGGGTCAGCCTGCTGGTATGTCAGGCGGCCCAGAACCTCGAAAAAGCGGATCCACAGGTTCCGGATATAACCGACTTCCTGCTGCAGGGTGCCGCCCAGCGCCTCTTCCGGATCGTGAATCCAGCGAGCCTGGGCCAGATCAATCTTGCGTTCCTTGGTGTAAATCCCGTGTTCGGACAGGATAAAGGGAATATCCCGCTGTCGGCTGACCATGGTCCCCAGCAGTCCGGCATAGCCGGTGGAGATGGAATGCAGGGCCCGGACCGGTGGCATGTTGCGGGCGACGTCCGCCAGCAGGAACAGGGGGGCATGCATGATGCGCACGGACCAGAAATAATCGATGAAGGAGGGCTCGGTACAGTAGCGCTCGTAATCCACGGTGATGGTCTTCCAGGCTTCTTCGCTGTACAGGAAATCTTCCTTGCTGACACCTCCCGGCCGGCCCAGATCCTCGAACACCTTTTTCATGACATCCGGGTCAACCGGTGCCGCCTTCTTGAAATCCTCATGCAGCCGGCGCATGGCATCAAAGGCGACCGGATTGCCCTTGAGTGATCTGGGCTTGCCATGGATGGAGGTTTCCATCATGTAGTGGACTTCCAGATGCTTGACGTTGGGCGGCAACTCGTACTGCATCTTGCCATAGTGCTCGCGGGCACCCCCCAAAAAGATCAGGGCGAAGGTGTAGTCGGGAATGCCTGTAATGATCTGATGCACCCAGGAGGATACGCCGCCGCGAATGTACGGATACGTACCCTCAAGCAGCAGTGCAATATCTGCGATGGGTTTTTCGCGCGCTTCAGGCATGCTGCCCTCCCGCATTTTCCGGATGCAGCCAGAAGTTCATCACCGGACGAAACGCGGGATGTACCCGCCCACTGGCTTCACAGGCATGCAGGTAGCTTTGCAGCTTCCCGAACTGGCGCTGGTAGAAGGCAATCTCCGCCAGGTAGGGCAACACCTGCACGGCCGGCATGCCATGCAGCATGGCTTCATTGAACAGATGCTCTGCCGCATCATAGTCAGCACGCTCCAGGTAGACGCGCCCCATCAGCCGTAGCGCACCCGGGTCCGGACCCTCCGCGAGAATCTGGTTGAGCTGCTTCTCGCATTCCCGGAGAAAGTGTGTTTTGACGCCACCCTGGGCAATCCCCAGATAGGCCATTTCCCAGTAGTCCTGCGCCAGCTGAAACCGGATCGGCCGCGCAGACTCAGCATCCGACGCATCCTCCAGCGCCTTCTGACGTGCCAGTATGCGCTCGCTGATTTCCTTTTCCTTTTCATCCAGCATGGCATAGGCCAGCAGGCGCACATCATCCGCCGGGTCCTTGAGCGCCTGGCGAAGGATACGGATCCGGTCACGCTCATGCATCTGCTTGGTGGCCATCACGGCCCCCACCCGCTTGTTGGGGTCGGCGGCCTCTCGCAGGACCTGCTGCAACCCGCCCTGACTGTAGAGCGGTTGAGCCGAAACCGGTACCGGTTTGAAAGGCAGCTCGGGAATGGGCACTTCATTCCAGGGAATTTTGCGGTGCCGGCGGGGCAGGTACAGCGCCAGGAGAATACCCGCCAGTGTACCCACTGACCCGATGACCGGGATGGCGAACTGAAGGGTGACGAGAAACATCAGTACCATCGATCGGGGTCGGCGATAGCGCTCGGGGAGCAGCGGATAAACAACCAGCGAAAACAGAACCGACGCCAGCAGGTGGCAGAGCACGTAGAGAAACAGGCGCTGACTGTCCGTGCCACCCGCGACCAGAGCAGACAAGCCGATGCTCTCCAGCAGCACGGCCTGGAGGG
>RFIV01000186.1 GCA_003695085.1 Gammaproteobacteria bacterium | reverse complement strand
GGTCACGACCTTGGCCAGAAACAGGCCGTATTCACTCAAAAACTCCAAATCCTCTACTCCTGTATCGGGTGCGAATGAGACATTATGGGATTGCCGGGCGGGGCTTCAAGCCAGATTTTTCAAACAAGCGTATGATTAACTGTTGACACCGTCAACGTTTTAATCATACATTCTCCTTACCAACAGTGATTGGTCTATCATCACCAAATCAAGAACAGACTCCACAATAAGGATGATCGTATGCCTGTAGCTCAGATTTTCGAGAAACTGAAAGACAACTTTAACGCCGATGCAGCGGCCGGCCTCGATCTGGTCTTCCAGTTCAACATTGAAGATGCCGACAACTACTACCTGGTAGTCAAGGATGGCACCTGCGAGCTGGGTGCAGGTGATCACGATGATCCGTCCGTGACGCTCATCATGAGCTCCGAAACCCTGCAGGGTATCGTCAATGGTGAAACCGACGGCATGCAGGCCTTCATGGCTGGCCAGCTCCGCGCTGAAGGTGACATGATGCTGGCAATGAAGCTGGGCGAACTGTTCGGCATGTGAGTCGCAGCCTCAGCGGATCAGAAAAGGCACCTCAGGGTGCCTTTTTTGTGCTCAGCGCCAGGCTTCAACCGCCTCCAGTGCCGGCCCGTTCAACGGTCGCGCAACAAGCCCTTTCAGCCCTACTGCAATTGAATACAGGGCGCCATCACTCATGGGCAGAAACACTGCACTGCCGTACTGTGCATCCATCACAGGCAGCCAGCCACTCCGGTGCGCCCACAACCACAAATCCACGTTCCATTCATGTGATGCCAGATCATAAACTGTCTGTGGCTTGCTGGATTCATCTTCAAGCGTGAGATAGCGCCCCCGTAACCGATCCAGCTGCCAGGCCGGCGGCAGTCCGAGCCATTCCATCAGGCCTTTCCAGCGAATCAGGCGCACATCCATCTGCCACTGGTCTCCCCTGAGATCGAAGTCTCTCGGTGTCTCGCCTTCTACGGCAAGCGTCACGCGGTAGACCTGGTCTCCCAGCTGCTTCATGGACAAGGTAGCAATCGTGCTGTCCTGTTCCATTTGCCGGTAGAACATGAGGTCACGGCCAAGGAGGGCCAGCCCCAGGGCAAACAGGATGATCAGCAGTGCGGCATTGCCCTTGAGCCAGCCGACCACCCAGTCTCCACGCCAGAGCATGCGCAAGCCCATGATTACCAGCACGAGGGTAATCAGGGCCAGCAACAGGCTGATGGCGAAGTACATGCTCAGGCCGCGTAACCGAGTTGGCTCAGGCTTTCGTCACAGAGTTTGAGCAGTTCCACAGTGCCCACTTCGGAGCGATTGAGGCTGTCCACGTAATACTCGAGCGCAGTCAGTGCGTCCGCAAGTGTTTCCAGGAACTGGCTGTCAGGTCGTTGCTCGGCATCCACGAGCTTGTCCTGAATACACTGCCCACATGCAGCCAGGTCCTTGGCGGCACGCGTTTGGCCAATCATGATCAACGCGCCCTGGATGGTTTCAAGTGTCGGCACAACATTGGCCAGATGCAGCTTGTCACCGCCGGACTCGATATAGGCGGTGATGGCTTTCTTGGCCAGGGACAGCGCCGACTGGGACTCACTGAACACAACCAGCTGTGCCTGCGTCAGGTAAGGGCTGGTTTCAAGGGATGTTGCCGTGGTGGCCAGCTTGTCGGTCTCGTGAGTCAGGCCGTCATCTTCAAGTTGCAGAATGGCCTGCTCGACATTGAGAATGGCGTCGGCCACCTCCATCAACTCGTCCTCACGCGGGCGCACATTCTGGCTGGCCCACCCCTCAAGGCGATTACGTTGGCGCATGAGCAGGTCACTGAGCTTCCTGAGATCCAGCATGAGCAATGTATTGCCCAGCCTGCCCAACGCAAGCGCAAGCTGATCCAGTGCATCCGGATCATCTTCCAGCCCACGCTCCAGGATATCCAGTCGGTCCTTGACCTGGTCCAGCTCTTCCTGCAGGGCCTTGCCCAGCGAGCGCAGCACATCCGTGCCCGGCCCCATCAGCATGCTTCGGTGTGCAGAAAGCCTGGACTCATTGAATGTTGTCGGCTCCACGCCAAAGCGCTTCAACAGCGCCAGAGTGGACTCGGAAGTACTGCCACTGAGCCAGATGATGTACAGCAGATCACGTGCGACCGTTTCCCTGACATTCTTGGCGGCTGCAATGACCCCCAGACGTGCCAGCTCGCGTGCGTAGGTTTCGACCTTCATGAACAGGCGCTGACGCCCCGCGGACAGCAGCATGTCCTTTTCACGCATGCAGTCGGCCGCGCACGCAACAAGCTCCCACAGGGTATGGATGGCAGACTCGGTACTGACGAGCCTGCAAAACCCGCTGGCCGCCCGTTCGATCAGGCGGTAACTGTTTTCCAGCTCGCGCTTGCGCAACAGGCCGAGCAGTCCGACCTGATACATCAGGCGAAGTTGCCGTGCGCGCCGGGCAAAACGTTCTGGCGGGATGTCCAGTTGAGGAACCGGCGAGGGTGTATTGGGCTCAAAATCCACCTCGAAGAAGTAGCTTTCCGGCAAGGGCTTGGCATGGCGCGCCTCTCTGAGCCGGTTGATCATGGCCAGCAGCAACTCGGGATGATCTTCCCGCCGGTGTTCAAAGTACTCTGTGTAGCGGCGCAGAACAAAAATGGCTTCACTGAGGGCCGCCAGCAGAGGGTTCTTGTCCTCTCCTGCTCCGACCGGTACCTCATTGGCCAGTGCCACGGCCTCCTGGCACAGCAAGGTGCCGCCGTTGAGTTCAATAAGCGTAAAGATACCGCGCAGCTGGTTCAGACCATCCACGCAATTCTGAAGATCTTCGCCACTTTCCCTGTTTTCCTGAAAGCGGTCCAGACTGGCTTCAGCCTCATTGATCGTGTTGACGATCTCCTGCTGAACCAGGTTAAAAGAGCTGGACTGCTTTGCCTTGAGTGATGATTCGGCCATCAGCTGAGTTTACCTTCCTTTTTCCCGGGCGAAATTTACCCGCTTTTTAACCACTTATAACACAGTTGTCTGTCACCTCAAGCTTGGGTTTGTTTCTTTTTTTTACCAGGAAGGGTTAAAGCGAGCTCAAAAAAACCGTACTTGCACCATAACGTTAGCACATTTTTTTCAAATAACCATGAAATCTGGTGCCTGCACGCTAAACTATGCGGTTGAACATTCCGGCTCCGAACTGAAGAGGACACCATGGTCAATACATTACCACAAGCGCTCTATGCCAACTTTCTCGGCAAGTCTCCGGGCTGGTACAAGAAGGCGATTATTGCATTCCTTCTGATCAATCCTGTATTGGCTTATATCAGCCCCTATGTGGCAGGCTGGCTTCTGGTACTGGAATTCATTTTTACTCTGGCCATGGCCCTGAAGTGCTACCCGCTTCAGCCCGGCGGCCTGCTGGCAATCGAAGCCGTGATCATTGGATTGGTTTCGCCTGAAACAGTCCTTCATGAAGTCGAAAACAATATTGGCGTGATCCTGCTGCTCATATTCATGGTCGCCGGCATTTATTTCATGAAGTCCTTGTTGCTCTTCACTTTCACACGCATCATCCTGGGCGTGAAATCAAAGGTGGTGCTGTCGGTTATCTTCAGCCTGACTGCAGCGGTGCTATCGGCCTTTCTCGATGCCTTGACCGTGACGGCTGTCATCATCAGCGTGGCGGTAGGCTTCTATTCCGTCTATCACAAGATCGCATCCGGCAAAAAATACTGGGATGATCACAACCATACGGACGACCACGGTCTGAAGGATCATCATGCTGAAGACCTGCAGCAGTTTCGCGCATTCCTGCGAAGCCTGCTGATGCATGGCATCGTGGGGACGGCGCTCGGCGGGGTGGCCACCCAGGTGGGTGAGCCACAGAATCTCCTCATCGCCGAAAAACTGGGCTGGGATTTCATCGAGTTCTTCATGCGCATGGCGCCCGTTTCCATCCCGATCCTGATACTCGGGCTGCTCACATGTGTCCTGCTGGAGAAAACGCGCAAGTTTGATTACGGGGCACAACTTCCGGAATCGGTCAGGGGTATTCTGGAAGACTTTCAGGCGCACGAGCAAAAGAAGCTCAAATTGCGGGACAAGGCCAACCTGATCGTGCAGGCACTGGTGGCAGTCCTGCTGGTCATCTCTCTGGCGCTGCATGTGGCCGAAGTCGGCCTGATCGGCCTCATGATCATCATCCTCGCGACCGCCGGTACGGGTATCACCGAGGAACATCAGATCGGCAAGGCCTTCGAAGAAGCGCTCCCCTTTACCGCATTGCTCGTCGTCTTCTTCGCAGTCGTCGGGGTCATCCATACCCAGCACCTGTTCACCGGTGTGATCAATGCAGTATTGGCCATGGAGCCTGAGATTCAGGCGGGCATGTTCTTCATCGCCAATGGCATCCTGTCAATGATCAGCGACAATGTCTTCGTGGCCACCGTTTATATCGACGAGGTGCTGAACGCCTTTCAAGCTGGCGCCATATCCCGCGAGCAGTTTGAAATTCTGGCGGTAGCCATCAATACCGGAACCAACCTGCCCTCGGTCGCCACACCCAATGGCCAGGCTGCTTTCCTGTTCCTGCTTACATCAGCCGTCAGCCCGCTGATCAGGCTGTCCTATGGCAAGATGGTTTGGATGGCATTGCCCTACACGCTGGTGCTGGGGGTATCCGGATACCTGCTGGTACACTTTGTGGTGGCGGCCTGATCAGGCCGTCTCCGGAGCTCCCCGCCAGATGACAACGCCCGCCTTGTCGGCAATTTCATCAAGCTTCGCCTCGTGGGCCTGCAACTCGGCTTCATTGGCCCGAATAACGGTCAGCGGCGGTCGATTGGCATCCACGCGGCGAATGGGTTCGGCCTCGGGACCGGTGTCCGCATCATCGTTGCCGGTGAGAGACAAGGCTGTCTGTCCGCCAGTCATGGCGAGATAGACATCGGCCAGAATCTCCGAGTCGAGCAGTGCCCCGTGGAGCTCACGGTGGCTGTTGTCGATGCCAAAGCGCTTGCACAGTGCATCCAGACTGTTCCGCTGCCCCGGATACTTCTTTCGTGCCATCACCAGCGTATCGGTGATGGTGCATACATCTTCAATCCGGCCGAACTCGGGGTCCTTCAGCAGCGCAAACTCGTGGTTGATGAACCCCACATCGAAAGGTGCGTTGTGAATGATCAGCTCGGCGCCGCGCACGAAATCCAGGAACTCGCGGGCGATGCTTCTGAACACCGGTTTGTCGGCCAGAAACTCATTGCTGATGCCGTGCACTTCCAGCGCTTCGTCTTCAACCTCGCGCTCGGGGTTGATGTAGACGTGATAATGGTTGCCGGTGAGCCGTCGCTCAATCAGCTCGACACAACCAATTTCAATAATGCGGTGCCCGTCACGCGGATCAATACCCGTGGTTTCGGTATCCAGAACAATCTGTCTCATGCTTCTTCCCGAATCAGTTCTTCGCCAGCACTGTGGACGCCGCGGTTGGCCAGCTCATCTGCAAGCTCATTCAGCGGGTGCCCGGCATGCCCCTTGACCCAGTGCCAGTTAACCTGATGCTTCTGTGCAGCCTCATCCAGCGCCTGCCACAGGTCCTGATTCTTGACCGGCTTGCCTGCAGCATTCTTCCAGCCCTTGCGCTTCCAGCCGTCTATCCACTCTGTAATGCCCTTGCGGACATACTGGGAGTCTGTATACAGCTCAACCCTGCAAGCCCCCTTGAGCTTTTGCAACGCCTGGATGGCAGCCATCAGCTCCATGCGGTTGTTCGTGGTTTCCGGTTCACCGCCCCATAACAGCTTGCGATGGGTGCCGGATACCAGCACCGCCCCCCAACCTCCGGGGCCCGGGTTCTGCTTGCACGCACCATCGGTATAGATTTCAACGGTTTTCATTCGGTTCAAAGGGGACCACCTGGGGGACAACGGGCGAGGCGGCAAGTCTGCTTTTTTTCCAGCTCGGACGCAAGGGGGTCATGCACGGAACTTTCTTGCGTGCGTGCACAAGATAGAACGCGCCGGTGGGCAAGCGCAGGGCCGGCCCCAGCCGATCCAGAAACGCGAGCTTGCTCAGCCAGGTAAAACTGCCCAGCGGTGGCAGAAAAAAATGATGTGCCTTCTCCGCAACCTCAAAATCCAGCAGGCACAGCCAATCCTGCAACCGCCCCGAACTGATGAAGTTTGCCGCCCACGGCCCCTTTCGCGCCTTCGACAGCATCCGTCGCAAGCCCCAGGTCGACCACGGATTGAAGCCCAGGACGAACAGGTGCCCGGACGGCTTCAGAACGCGTTGCGCCTCCCGTAGCGTCTGGTGAGGCGATTCCGAGTAATCCAGGCTGTGGTGCAGCACCAGCACGTCAGCGATCTCGTTGGCGACAGGCCACTCTTCCAGGTTGGCTACCAGCGTCTGGCCAGACAGACCTTCCGCAAAGCGCGGCACCATATCGAACCTGTGAACAACATGCGTTTCAGTCGCAACGGGCAGACGGTGGCTGACCAGCACATTCAGCTGAATCAAACCGAAACTGTCCTGAATGGCGCGCCTGAGCACCACACGCTCGGCAGCCAGAAGAGCCCGGCCTGCCAGGCCCTGATACCAGTGTTCAAAGTCTTCCAGCGCCGAGCCCTTCACCGTTTTATACCCGTATTGCCATTGAGGGTACGAACAACAATAATACCCTGAAAGAAGAATGAAAAGGTGCAGACACCATGATCTTTCCCATACCGGCTTTTCAGGATAACTATATCTGGTGCTGGCCTTCGCCTGCAGGACTCTGGGTCGTCGACCCGGGTGATGCCGCGGCCGTGGAACGCCTGGCATCAAAGCTCAACCATGCTGTAGCCGGCATCCTGGTCACTCATCATCACCCCGACCACACAGCCGGGATTGCCAAACTGGCCGAGAAGTGGTCCCCGGAGATCATCGGCAGCCAGGACAGCCGGTTTACCGGGCTGACCCACACCGTAGCCCCCGAAGAAACGGTAGAGGCCGGCGGCCTGTCCCTGAAGATGCTGCCTGTACCCGGCCATACGCTGGATCACGTTGCCTGGTTCGGGCACACGCCGGAATATCCGGTCCTTTTCTGTGGTGACACGCTTTTCTCCGGAGGATGTGGCCGCTTGTTCGAAGGCTCGGCCGAGCAAATGGCTGCATCACTTCTCAGGCTGATGGAGTTACCGGACGAAACACGCATTTTTCCCGCACACGAGTATACGCTGGCCAACTACCGCTTTGCCGCGCGCTGCTTCCCGGAGGACCCGGCAATTCAGGCCCGCCTTGAAGAGGTGGAAAGCACACTGGCACGTGGCGCCCCCACCTTGCCGGTAACGCTGGCAGAGGAAAAGCGGGCCAACGTGTTTCTCAGGGCGCTGGCAGATCCCGCGTTGCAGGCCGCCATTCAGCAAAAGACCGAAACACCCCTGAAACATCCCGCTGACTTTTTTGCTACAATCCGCGCCTGGAAAGACGCTGCCTGAGCCGTTACGCTCAGAACATGACCGGATTCATGATGTTCAGACACATACTGTTGCTTTTCCTTCTCGCACTGGGGCTTGCTGCGTGCAGCCTGGTGCCGCCCTCTCCTTCGGTCGGTCAACCAGTGCCGGTTACCGACGCGTCCCCCCTGCCGGCTGAAGACCCTGCGCCCTTTGTGCCGGCCTTGCCTGAGTGGGACACGGACGCACTGGAGTCCGGAGTGTCTCAGGTCGCGCTGAGCTGGGCAGACTCCGTCACGGATCACACCCTCTGGCCTCGGCTGAGACGTGGCTTTGCACTGAACCTTGACGTTGAGAGTCAACGTGTTGAATCTCAGGTAAAGTGGTACGCACGGCACCCCGACTACCTGAACCGGGTGTTTACCCGCGGGTCACGCTACCTGTATGCGATTCTCAACGAGGCCGAAAAACGGGGTATCCCGACCGAGCTGGCACTCCTGCCCGTGGTTGAAAGCGCGTTTGACCCCTTTGCCTACTCC
>RFIV01000185.1 GCA_003695085.1 Gammaproteobacteria bacterium | reverse complement strand
GTGTTGAAAGACGAGAGTTTCCGGTGGCTGCTCCAACAGTGTCAGCAGCTTCAGAAGGGTGTTGAGGTGTGCCTGTTCCGGGCGTGTGTCCTGAAACAGGTCACCAGGTTGTGTCCATCGGGCCAGCCAGTCCGACAGCCAGCCCGCCAGCAGCTCGGTTGTTCCCGTCAATGTCCGCGTGGAGAGGGTCGAGAGGCGGTGCCAGGCCCCCGCCGGGAGTCGTCTGATAGCCCGCACCAGTGGCAGCGTGCGCCATGGATCAGTCTTGTGCAGGGACAGTTCACAGGTCAGGTGCTCACACAGGCGTTCGTGCAGGTTGTGGGCCTCGTCGATCAGCAGCAGGGTGCGTTGGCCAAAGGGTTTCAGGCTCAGTCCGCCGCGGGGGGCAAAGACATGGTGGTAGTCACCGATGAGTACATCCGCCCAGTCGCTCAGATGCTGAATGAACCGGTGAGGACACAGGCGATGGGACCGGGCCAGTGTTACCAGCTGATCCATGTGCCACGCCTCCTGCTTCAGGGCGTCCGAGCGTGCCTGCTGCAGAGCGGACGCGGCCGGATCACAGTCGCAGGGTGTGTCGTGAGCCTGATCGCACAGTCGGTCCTGAGCTTCCAGCGTCAGAATGCGCAGCCCGGTCTGCCGGGCAATGGGCGCGAGCACCTGGCTTACCATCTGTCGGGTGGATCGCCGGGCGCTCAGATAGACGATCCGATCGCCATGCCGGCGGCCGGTTGCACGCAGGGCAGGGTACATGACCGCGAGTGTCTTGCCCGTGCCGGTAGGCGCTTCGAGCAGGGAGCGGTGGCCACGCGACAGGCGCCGGTAGGTATGGCGCATGGCGCGCCCCTGTCCGGCACGGCGTGTCGGCTTGGGAAAGGGCAGGTGACGCAGACGGGGGATCAGGCGTGCCCGGTGTGTGGCCAGGGCATCGAACAGGGGGTGCAGGTCGGCCGACAGGTGGTGCTCGAGGGCCCGCAGGGTCGGTTCGGTCACATCAACCGGCACCGGCATGGGGGTGTCATGATCCGGGTTGAGGTAAAGCAGGGAGCCCCGGGCCGGCAAGGTGCCGGTCTGCCGCCAGCGCATGAGCGCATACAGTTGCAGCTGCAGGCGCTCCCCTTGCGTGGGCGTGGGGGTATCCGTCTGTCGGGTGCTCTTGCACTCGATCAGGTGCTCGCCCTCCTGTATCGGTTCCAGGGCGTCCAGTCGGCCCTGAATATCCAGGGTGGCGTGCGGGCTGGTCAGTCTCAGGGTGAGCCGGATTTCGGTGCGCCAATGCCGTGTGCGCTTCAGGCGCCGGTGGACGGCCTGTCCGATACGCGCATGGCTGCCGTGCCGGGCTGCAGATGTCTCCTCTGCCAGCAGTCGCGCGACCTCATGCACACTCAGGGTGTAGGTGACGGGTGTCAGGTTGTCCACCGCACGCGCACCTGTCTGGCAGGAATGTCCTCTGCCTGGAAAAAGCGCAGCCAGCGCCATTGGTTATCCTGCAGGCGATCCCCGGGGCCTTTGACCTCCAGCAGCGCGTAGCCCCCGGCTTCGGGAAAGGCAATCAGATCCGGCAGGCCGCTGCCGTTGAAGACCGGGTCTGCGAGAATGCGTCCGAGGATGGCCCTGAGATGTGACCGGGGCACGCGCGCGAGTGTCTGCTCCAGCACACCGACACCTTCCGGCAGCCAGTCATGCAGGTAACGGCAGGCCTCGCTGTCCAGCCGGGAAAACAACCGCTCGTGCCAGTCAGGGCCATCCATCTCGCGCCAGGCCTTGTTGATCAGATGCCGGCGCTGCGCATGAAACTCGGGCGTCCCCAGGTCATGGGGCCACCACTGAAACGGGTGGGTGAAGGCGCCCCGCACATTGGCGAAGAGCACCTCATGAAACTGCAGACGAAACAGCATCATGAACAGGCGGTTTTCCACGTGATACGCGGCGGCATTCGCTTCCTCTGCCAGCCAGTCAATCACCGCTGCTTCGACACCCCGGGGATGCACGGGCAAGTTGGCAGTCTGCGTAGGCGGTTGCCAGCGCTTGGGAACGGACTGGTTCAGTGACTTTCTCAGGCGCGGTTCGAAGCGCTCCAGAAAGGCCAGCTCCGGCTCGCTGGCCGGTGCGTCCCGGATCGTGGCCAGCAGGGCCAGCGCGGTATCGGTCTGCCCTTGCCTGACCGCCAGCCTTACCCGTCGTTCCCGGGCGGGTGGACGCTCGCTTTTTACGTACCAGTCGGCTGCCCACTCGGGTTTGCCGAGCTGTTCGGCCCGATAGCCCAGCGCATTGAGCGCCTTGTCATGACGTCGTTTCAGTACCGGGTGCTCCGGTCGTGGCGGAAGCTGCCGGGCCAGTGCCATGAGCTCCGGAGGCGAGGCGGCGCCGGGAATGGCCTCGCGCAGGGTGTGCAGCGTGAGCGCCATATCGATCTCGGCCTTCGAGTTGAAGAATCGGGTGTCCTTGCGCACGGTGTAGACCGGATAGCGTTGCACGCCCAGCTGGGCGGTGACAAAGGTGGTCATGTCCTGATTCAGGTTGCCGAAGTAGAGCAGGCGCAGTCGCTCGGGCCAGTCCCCTGTGTTCAGGGCGATGGCCTGCAGTCCGGTCTGTTCAGCCCAGCTTGCGGGGTCCATGTCGGGCAGGGCGGCCACCTTGGCCGCACGTCCTTTCAGGGGGCGCACATCGGGGAAAAAACGATCCAGTTCTTTCACTGTCAGCAGATGGATCAGCCCCGGGAGATCGGCCTCCCCCGGGGGGCGGATCCAGCCGCCATCGGACAAGCTGGTGCGCGCTGCCGGGAGGTCCGGGATTTCGGGGTAACGCAACCTGTCCGCCCGGAACAGGGGGCCCTTGCGCCCCATGAGGCGTGTGAGCAGCGCTGCAGCCGGGCGGGGCAATGTCAGAAAGGCTTCGCATCGCTGGCGGAAGGCCTCATCCATGAGATCGGCATAGAGACTCAGTACGTGGCGCACCACGTGTGTCATGTTGTCCAGGTAGTACAGCGGGGGCAGTTCGGGGGAACGGATCATGCCGGCGCAGAACGTGAA
Organism: Gammaproteobacteria bacterium; assembly: GCA_003695085.1. GTDB lineage: Bacteria > Pseudomonadota > Gammaproteobacteria > Pseudomonadales > Oleiphilaceae > Thermohahella. Next base: position 1,892 of record RFIV01000185.1, on the reverse strand, counting down.
GTACGGGGCCGCTGAAAGCGGCTGCGATAGTCTCGCGGGGTCATGCCGGTTCTGCGCCGGAACAGCTTGGTGAAGGAGCTGATGTCTTCGTACCCCACGGCGTGGGTGATGACGCTGATCGGGTCCAGTGTCTCGACCAGAAGCGTCTTGGCCTGCTCCAGGCGGATGGTCTGCAGGTAGCCGAGGGGCGTATCCCCCAGTGCCCGCTGGAAGCGGCGGGTCAGGGTCCGGGCACTCATGTTGAACTGGTCGGCCAGTGCCTCGATTCGGATGGGCTGGGACAGATGATCCTGTAGCCACTGCTGGATGCGGCGGACGTCCTCATCCTGATGGTAGGCCCGGGTGCGCCATGACAGCTGCGGCTGCCGGGCGTCATGGTTCAGTTCCAGTACGAAGGTCCGTGCCAGGTTCAGCGCTTCTTCCCGGCCCAGAAAGCGTTCGGTGAGATACAACCCCAGGTCCTTCCAGGCGGCCCCCCCGCCAGAGCAGAGGATATGGCCGTCTTCCGTGACCATTTGCTCGGGCTGCAGATGCACATTCGGGTAGCGCCGGCGGAAAGCCTCGGCATAGGCCCAGTGGGTGGTGGCCGTACGCCCCTCCAGAATGCCGCTTTCGCCAAGGAAAAACACGCCCGTACAGTTGCCGGCGATCAGTATCTGGCGCTCACTGGCGGTCTGAAGCGTGTCGATGAGCGCAGGATTGTTTGACAATACTTCGTTGACAGGCCGCGTGATGGTAGGCACCACCAGAATGTCACTGTCCAGGGCTTCGCTGAAATCTCCTGCGGCTTGCAGGCTCAGCCCATGGGCACAGCGTACAGGGCTGCCGTCAGCCGTGAGCAGGCGCACATTGAAAAATGGCCGGGGTGTCTCCTTGCGCAGCAGATACCAGGTCACGCCGGCCATGCTGAGCAAGTCGTTCATGCCGGTGATGGCCGACGCCAGCGCACTGTCGAAGCCGAGTATTGAAACGGTTTTCATGTGTCCATTTTAACCTAAAAAGTGTCGTATGAGACAGTTTTAATGATCTGAACGGGGTGTCATCATTGCAAGCACCTGTTTAGGGGTAACCCGAATGGGTGAATCCTTCCTGGATTGATTTGTCCCTTCCGTGAAAACGGACTTGATACCCGCATGCAGTGCTCTGGATGCGGGTTTTTTCGTTCATTTACCTTATACTATCGCCCCTCTCAACTTCCAGCCGAACCTTTCAGGAGATGTCGTGGACAGACCCGAACTCAAACTTCGCCCCCGTGCCGATCGCCGTATCCGGGCCGGTCATGTCTGGGTGTACAGCAATGAAGTGGATACCGAAGCGACGCCCTTGAAAGCGCTGCCAGCGGGGGGCGAAGCGACGCTGCTGACGCATGACGGGAAAGTGTTGGGGACGGTGGTGCTCAGTCCCAACCATCTGATCTGCGCCCGACTCATCAGCCGGCACGGCAAGCAGGGGCTGACCAGATCGCTGATCAAGCGGCGTCTGGAGCAGGCGGATGCCCGCCGTCAGGTGCTGATCGGGGGTGAACATTACCGCATGGTGTACGGGGACAGTGACGGTCTGCCCGGGCTCGTGATTGACCGGTTCGGGGCGGACTTCGTGATCCAGAGCAGCCTGGCGGCCCTGGAACCCTGGCTCGAGGTCATTGTGCACGTACTGGCCAGCAAATGGTCGGCACGCTCGGTCTGGCTCAAGAATGACGGCAAGATGCGGGCGCAGGAAGGGTTGGCCGAACAGGTGGTCTGTGCGCACGGCCCGGAGACGTCTGAACTGAGCGTGACCGAAAATGGCGTCACGTTTGGATTCGATGTGGTGAGCGGTCAGAAGACGGGCTGGTTCTTTGACCATCGCAACAACCGCGCCCGGCTGAACGCATTGATTGCGCAGCTGGATGC
>RFIV01000184.1 GCA_003695085.1 Gammaproteobacteria bacterium | reverse complement strand
GAGCGGGCAGACTTTGAGCATGTCTCCGAGGAGCTGGGCGACCTGCTGTTTCAGGTTGTTTTCTACGCCCGGCTGGCAGAGGAGGAGGGCCGGTTCGAGTGGGCGGATATCGTGGATGGAATCGTTCGCAAGCTCTTGAGACGTCATCCTCATGTTTTTCCGGATGGCACTCTGACCTCTCGCCGCGATCCGGACGAGACGCCTGAAGACGCCGAGATTCGCGCCAACTGGGATGCCATCAAGGCAGAGGAGAAAGGGGCAGCGAACGCAACGAAAGGCGTGCTGGACACAGTCTCCGAGGGGTTGCCGGAGCTTGTGCGTGCCCGAAAGCTCCAGAAGGCTGCGGCGAAGGTGGGATTTGACTGGCCGGAAATTGCGCCTGTTTTTGACAAGCTGCACGAAGAAATTGATGAGTTGCGCGAGGCGCATGCCGAGGGCAATCAGGACGCGATGGAAGATGAACTGGGTGACCTGCTGTTCGTCTGCGTGAACCTGTCCCGCTTCATGAACGTGGATCCCGGGCAGGCGCTGAGACGGGCCAATCGCAAGTTTGCCGAGCGCTTCAGGCATGTGGAGGCGCGGGTACGGGCATCCGGGCGAAGCTGGGATGCGCACGCGCTTGAAGACCTGGAGGCCTGGTGGGAAGAGGCGAAGGCCGGCAAGCCGCCGGCCTGAAGCAGGTGCCGCCCGTCAGGAGTTTGCCGGCTTGAGTTCCTGTCTGAGCAGCTGGCTGTACTTCTTGGACAGTGCCAGGAAGCGCGGTGTGGGGCCGACATCTTCGTACAGGGGATCCCCCAGCTCATCCACCGCCACGACCTTCTCGCCCTGAACATACGGGAAACTGCTTTCCAGTTCATCCAGCGCTGCGGTCAGCAGTTCGCTCAGAATGTTCTCCACGGAGCGGCGCGGGTACATTTCTGCAAGGGCTTCAACGCGCGCCGCATCTTCGATGGGCAGGCGCAGCGTATACTCGCGCGCTGACAGGCGGGACGCTGCAGATGCTTCCCACTCTTTGGCCAATGCACTGATTTTCATGTGTCTCTCCCGACTCGCTGATTACATTTTAAGCATAGGTGCAGGCAGACACTTCAGCCATCGTTATTACTACCTAAATACGTGGCATCCCGTACTGAATTTGTTAAGATGCGTTAAACTTGTAAATTAACTACGCAATCAGGGCAGGACACGCAAACATGCAGGAATTGCACCCCGAACTTCGTGAAAATATTCGTCTTCTTGGAGGCCAACTGGGGCAGGCTGTCCGTCATCACCTCGGTGATGAAGTGTTCTCGACCATTGAAAACATCCGTCGTACCGCACGTGATGACCGTGAAAAGCCCGAGTCCGAGCGCCGCCTCAAGTCCCTTTTGCAGTCGCTGAGCGATGATGATCTGGTGCCTGTAACCCGCGCCTTCAACCAGTTTCTCAACCTGGTCAACATTGCCGAGCAATATCATAGTGTGCGGCAGGGGGGAGACCCCGAGCAGACGCTTGAAGCGGGGCGTGAACCGGTCGCCTCGCTGATCCGGCGCTTGAAGGCACGTGGAATTCCGGTCCCGGACATTGTGCAGACCATCGCCCGTCTGGACATTGAGTTTGTGCTCACCGCACATCCTACCGAGGTGACGCGCAGAACCCTGATTCGCAAGTACGACCGCACCTTTGCCTGCCTCCACCGGCGAGACATCGGGCGGGCAGATCCGGCGGTGCAGTCGCAGACCCAGGCCGAGCTGGAGCGCCTGGTTGCCGAGTGCTGGCATACGGACGAAATCCGCTATGAGCGACCCACGGCTGTGGATGAAGCCAAGTGGGGATTTGCGGTCATCGAAAACTCGCTGTGGGAAGCCTTGCCGGCCTACCTGAGGCAGGTGGATGCCGACATGCAGGCTGAGCTGGGCCAGGGACTGCCGCTGGATGCCTGCCCGGTCCGCTTTGCCTCATGGATGGGCGGAGACCGAGACGGAAATCCCAACGTCACCGCCGAGGTCACACGGCAGGTGCTGTTACTGGCGCGATGGATGGCGGCCGATCTGTTTCTGCGCGACGTGGAGGCCCTGCGGGCCGAACTGTCCATGCATGCGTGCAACGGCGAAATGCGCCGGGCGGTGGGGCAGACGCGCGAGCCCTATCGCAAGCTCCTCAAGCGGCTTCGGGACCGGCTTCGTGCCACACGACAGTGGGCAGAAGCCTCGCTGTCAGGCGACCAGCCTCCCGGGGAGGCCGTGCTGCTCGACACCGCGGAGCTGATCGCGCCACTGGAACTGTGCTACCGCTCCCTGAGGGACTGTGGCATGGAGGTGATTGCCAACGGGCCACTGCGAGATGTGCTGTTCCGCGCACGTGCATTCGGACTTCATCTGGTACGGCTGGACATTCGTCAGGATTCGGAACGCCACGAAGATGCACTGGCCGAGATTTGTCAGGTCCTGCAGCTTGGAGATTATCGGGGGTGGAGCGAGGAGGAGAAACAGCGTTTTCTGATTCGCGAGCTGGAGAGCCGTCGCCCGCTGATCCCGGAGGACTTCGAGCCGTCCGCCGAAGTGCAGGAGGTGCTGGACACCTGCCGGGTGATGGCGGCGCAGCCTGACGGTGCACTGGGCAGCTATGTCATCTCAATGGCCTCGGAGCCCTCGGATGTGCTGGTCGTGCTTCTTCTGCTCAAGGCATGTGGTGTGAAGGCCCGCATACCCGTCGTACCGCTGTTCGAAACCCTGGATGACCTCAATCACGCGCCGGCTGCCATTCAGGCGCTGCTTGATATCCCTTGGTATCGGGCGTACATCGGAGGCGAACAGCAGGTGATGATTGGCTACTCGGATTCCGCCAAGGATGCGGGGGCCATGGCAGCAGCCTGGGCGCAGTATCAGGCCCAGGAAAACCTGGTGCGTGTGGCCCGCGATGCAGGTGTGCACCTGACCCTGTTCCATGGTCG
>RFIV01000183.1 GCA_003695085.1 Gammaproteobacteria bacterium | reverse complement strand
GGCCGGCGCCGTGGATTATCTGCCCAAGCAGTTCGAGGACATCGCGCATGATACGGCCTCCATTCGCCAGGCACTTTCTGACAAGATTCATACCGTTGCTTGGGCACGTTATCGCATGCGCCGGGCTGGAGGCGCGACGACCACCACCCGGGCGCCTCGTGGGGCTTCCACCGCACAACCGGCGGCTACCCCCGCAAGGCAGCGCACGGTGTCGGCACCGGCGCAGACAGCCAGACCGGCCCCGGCTGCAGATTCTGCGCAGGTCGCGGGCGCTTCAGCGACCGGCAAGAAAACCAAACGCCAGAGTTTTGCCCTGGTGGCAATCGGAACCTCCACGGGCGGACCGGTGGCCCTGCAGCAGGTCCTGACACCCCTGCCGGCCAACTTCCCGGCACCCATTGTGCTGGTGCAGCACATGCCTGCATCCTTTACCCCGGCGTTTGCTGAAAGGCTCAACAGACTATGCAAGATTCAGGTCAAACAGGCCGAGCATGGCGAGATCATGCGTCCGGGCGTGGCCTATCTCGCGCCAGGCGGGTTGCAGATGATGGTCGAGCGCAGCGGGCCACATGGCAAGATCGTCATCAAGGACGGGGGAGACCGACTGCACTACAAACCCTGCGTAGATGTCACGTTCGGCTCCATCGCACGTGCCTATGCGGGCAAGGCATTGGGCATTATCCTGACCGGCATGGGGGCGGACGGCAAGGACGGGTGTCGACTCATGAAACAAACCGGCTGCCCGATCTGGGCTCAGGATGAAGAAACGTCCGTGATCTATGGCATGCCCATGGCGGTAGCCAAGGCCGGACTCGTGGATGAAATACTGCCCCTGCCACAGGTGTCCACCCGACTGATTGAAACGGTAGCCTGACAGACATGGACATTCTCAGCCTGATCGGCATTCTGATCGGCCTGCTCGCCGTACTGGGCGGAAACATCGTCGAAGGTGGCCAGCTGTCAGCCCTGCTCAACCTGCCCGCAGGCCTGATCGTCATCGGCGGTACCTTTGGTGCCATTATTCTGCAAACACCCCTCCGGACATTCGTGCGGGCCTGGCGCCTTTTTGTATGGGTGTTCGTGCCCCCCTACATTCGCATGCAAGACGGGATTGCCAAGATTGTTGCCTGGAGCCAGACGGCTCGCAAGGATGGCCTGCTGGGGCTGGAAGGTGTCGCTGACAACGAACTGGACCCCTTCGCCCAGAAAGGGCTCTACCTGCTGATCGATGGTGCTGAGCCTGAAGTGATACGGTCCATTCTCGAGCTGGAAGTACACAGCCGGGAGCACCGTGATCTGGCCGCCTGCAAAGTCTTTGAGGGCATGGGCGGCTATGCTCCGACCATGGGTATTCTCGGTGCTGTACTGGGGCTGATTACCGTCATGCGACACCTTGAAGATCCCGCCATGTTGGGGCCGGGCATTGCCACCGCCTTCGTGGCAACCGTGTACGGGGTTGGTTTTGCCAACCTGTTTCTGTTCCCGGTTGCCAACAAGATCAAGGCGCAGGCAATGGCGCTGGCGCACTATCGCGAAATGCTCATTGAGGGTATCGTCGCCATTTCCGAGGGGGAGAACCCCAAGGCCATAGACCTCAAACTCCGCAGCTTCATGGACGACTGACATGCGTCGCCGCCGGGTACAGGAAGAAGCCGAAAATCACGAGCGCTGGCTGGTGTCCTATGCCGACTTCATCACCTTGCTGTTCGCCTTCTTTGTGGTGATGTATTCGGTGTCCTCGGTCAACGAGGGTAAATACAAGGTGCTTTCAGAGACCCTGGAAGGGGTCTTTCAGGCCACGCAAAAATCCATGAAACCTGTTCAGGTGGGGCAGAGCAGCGCCTCGCCTCCGCAGGCGGAAGTCCCCACCGTGGAGCCGTTTCCTTCACAGGACAGCGGAGGTGATGCCGAAGAAGCCCGACGCCGACTCAAGAAGATTGCCGATCAGTTCTATGGCGAAATGGAGGCCTTGATCAGCGACGGCCTGATCTCGCTGAACGAAACGGATGACTGGCTGGAAGTTACGCTTCAGAACAAGGTCCTGTTTGGCAGTGGGGATGCCATTCCCAGGGATGAAGCCTTTCCACTGCTTGATCGTATAGCAAAGATCCTCAAGCCCTATCCCAACGCCATACTGGTCGAAGGCTTTACGGACAACCTGCCCATTCGCAGCCGCTTCTATCCATCCAACTGGGAACTGTCGGCCGCACGCGCCGCAGCCGTCGTGCGCCTGCTTCTGGTCAGTGGCATTCAGCCAGATCGTCTGGCCGCGATCGGCTATGGCGAAAACCACCCGGTCGCGCGCAACGACACGGAGGCTGGCCGGCAGAAAAATCGACGGGTGGTGCTGCTGGTCGCACGTACGTCCAACTCGCGTCTGGCCCTGCGTCGCTGAATCAGGCATGGTATGTGCAGAGTCTCCATCATCAGGGGAGCCGCAGGCCCGGGCGCGCTGAAACGGGCAGGGTTTTGCCCTTTCAGGGCCTGACTGCGGACAAAGCCGGAAAGAAGGTGCCGTTCAAGTCATGCGAATCTGGGCAGTCGCCAATCAAAAAGGGGGCGTGGGCAAGACGACCACCGCCGTTGCGCTGGCAGGCGAGCTGGCCCGCAAGGGCAAGCGTATACTGTTGGTTGATCTCGACCCGCAAGGGTCCATGACATCCTATTTTCGCTACGACCCGGATGCCATGTCGGCCAGCGTGTATGACCTGTTTCTGCACAAGGGCAAGGTCCCCGCAGATCTGCCCGCTCAATTACTGGTAGAAACCGGCCACCCCGGCGTCCAGCTCATGCCGGCTTCTACGGCCCAGGCCACTCTGGAACGAAGGATGATAGGCGTCGAAGGGATGGGGCTGATTGTGTCGCGCGCGCTGGCACAGCTCTGGGACGACTTTGATTACGCCATTCTCGACAATACACCTGTGCTGGGAGTGCTGTTGATCAATGCCCTGGCCGCCTGCCAGCATTTGTTGATCCCGGTGCAGACCGAGTTTCTGGCGCTCAAGGGGCTCGAACGCATGCTGCACACGCTGGGCATGGTCATGAAGAGCCAGAACAAGAAGTTGACTTTCACGATTGTGCCAACCATGTTTGATCGGCGGACTCAGGCTTCCATTCAGAGTCTTGCAGCCTTGCGCAAGCAGCATGGCGAACATGTCTGGCGTTTTGCCGTGCCGGTGGACACCAAGTTCAGGGATGCTTCCCGCGCGGGCAAGTTTCCTCAGGCGATTGATGATCAGACACATGGTGTCCGTGCTTACAGGCACTTGCTCAGGGATCTGGAGCAACAAGCGGGCATTGGTCGCTGAGGTCGGGTATGAGCAGTCGCGGCCGGAAAAAAGTGGACGAAGCCATACTGGACTACCTCAGTGACCTGCTGACACCTCCGGTTGATGAGCAGGCTTCGACTGACGCGGAGCCAAATAGCGCACGCACGGCCGAAGCCGCTGACAGAACAAGTGCCGGGTCGGTTGAAAAGAAGGTGCCTGCTGCAGAAAAGACGCCGGCGGTTCGCAGCAGCCCCCCTCGTCAGCCAGTGGAAGCGCCCGTCGTTCCGCGAAGCATGAAAAAAGTGCCGCCTCCCCGACCTGTGAGGGTGGCAGACACGCCGGTCATCAAGCCGGCCCCGCCGATGATCGCCCTCAAGGTGGCTTCGGCCGAGAGCGTCAGAAAATCGTCACCTGTTCATGCGCAGCAGTCAGAGAGCGCGCCTCAAACCATTGATAAGCCCAAGACTGACGCGCCAGCGACAGTGGCAAGGCATCCCGATAAAGCACGCACTCAAGAGGCCGCTACGTCTGTCCCCCCAAAAGAGGCCCGGACAGCTGCACAGCCTGCGCCCGCAAACAAGGCGCCGGAAGGGCTGCCCGCCTGGGCCGATGAACGCTTTCAGGTGCTTCTGTTCGAAGTGGCGGGTCTCAAGCTGGCTGTTCCCCTTATCAGTCTCGGCAGTATTTACCCCATCGAAGACAGGCTGACTCATTTGTTCGGTATGCCTGACTGGTTCATGGGGTTGATGCCGAAAGGTGATGTTCAGATCAAGGTCGTGGATACGGCACTCTGGGTCATGCCGGAGAAATACGATCCGGCGATGCGGGAGAGCGCGCGTTTTGTGGTCACGCTTCATGGCACCGAGTGGGGGTTGGCCAGCCACGAGATTCACGAATCTCTGACGTTACATCGGGATGACGTCAAATGGCGGCAGTCGCGCGGCAAGCGTCCCTGGCTCGCGGGCACCGTCGTTCAGCACATGTGTGCATTGCTGGATGTGGAGGCTTTCGGCCAGCTGCTGGCGAACAGCGAGCACCAGCACCGAAAGCACACACGTTAAAAAAGGGCTGGCACACTTTTCGCCTTGTTCTATAGTATGTATCAGGTATCAATATTTTGACGGGAGACGCACATGGCATCCAACTCATCCCAAGGTGGGCGCGCAGACGATCCCATTCTGCAGTACGTGACCTTCAAGCTCGATCACGAGACTTACGGCATCAACGTGATGCAGATTCAGGAGGTGCTTCGCTATACCGAAATTGCACCCGTACCCGGTGCGCCGGACTACGTGCTGGGCATCATCAACCTACGCGGTAACGTGGTCACGGTCATTGATACGCGCAAGCGTTTCGGGCTGATGGAGGCCGAGGTCACGGATCACACGCGGATCGTGGTGCTCGAGCTGGAAAACCATGTGGTGGGTATTCTGGTCGACTCGGTGGCTGAAGTCGTGTACCTGCGCCAGTCGGAAATCGAGACTGCACCGAATGTGGGTAACGATGAAAGTGCCAAGTTCATTCAGGGCGTCTGCAACAAGAATGGCGAGCTCATCATTCTGGTCGAATTCGAGAAGATGCTGACCGATGAAGAGTGGGCAGAAGTGTCATCTTTGTGAGGATTGAACGATGACTGAGTGGCTGACGGCAGTGACCACCTTCGCGCCATGGGGGCTGGCCCTTGCCGGGGCCGGACTTGCACTCTGGGCGCTGGCGCGCACACGCGTTCAGGATGAAATGCTGCGCACCCTGACACGCCAGAACGCTGAGCTGCGAGAAAACGAGCAGGCCATGGGGCGTCGTTTGCTGCTGCTGGAAAAGCGATTCAATGCTCTGCAGCGCAAGCACCGGGAACTGGAAGCTGAAGATGCTCAGCGTGTTTCCTACAATGAAGCCGTCCGCCTGCTGCAAATGGGGGCAAGCCTGGATGAACTGGTGGATGCCTGCGGCTTGTCCCGGGC
>RFIV01000182.1 GCA_003695085.1 Gammaproteobacteria bacterium | reverse complement strand
GAGGGAGGGATTCGAACCCTCGATACGGGGTTACCGTATACACGCTTTCCAGGCGTGCTCCTTCAACCACTCGGACACCTCACCGTTGAAGGGCAATCAATTTGAGGTGCGCAAGATACAGAAACCCGCGTAAAAATGCAAGCCCTGCATGGGCTGTCAGGTGCTATTTCGCGCGATACACGATACCGGGCCGGCAGTGCACCATTTCAAACTTGTCCTGCAGGCCGCTCAAGGATTCGGATGCACCCAGCATGAGATAGCCGCCGGGCTTCAGGGTCGCATGCATGCGCCTGAGAATATCGGTCTTGAGGTCAGCCGAAAAGTAGATCAGCACATTCCGACAGAAGATAATATCGAACTTGCCCAGCAGTGCATAGGAGTCCTTGAGATTCAGAGGTCGGAACTCCACCATCCGCTGGATCTCCGGTTTCACCTTCCAGACACCCGAATCCACTTCGTCAAAGTGCATGGCAAGGCGCTCACGCGAAAGCCCGCGGCCTATGGCCAGCATCTCGTACTCACCACGTTTGGCAATTTCCAGAACGCGGCCGGACAAGTCGGTTGCCACAATCTTCACCTGTCGACGCACCAGCGCGGGATTGCGCTTTTTCAGCTCGGCAATGATCATGGCAATGGAATACGGCTCCTGGCCCGTCGAGCACGCAGCAGACCAGATGCGAATGGGCTGCACGGTCTTCTCTGCCGCCAGTTCGGGAAGCAGCTTCTCTTCGAGTATCCGAAACGGGTGATTATCGCGGAACCACAGCGTCTCATTCGTGGTCATGGCATCAACCACCGCCTCTTTCAGTCCGCTGCGGGGCTGCTTGCGAATGGCTTCCACCAATGCCGTGAGCGATGACAAGCCGTGCTCAGCCATGATCTTGCGAAGCCGGCTTTTCACCAGATACTGTTTATTGTCTCCGAGCAGAATGCCGCTGCTTTTTTCCAGCCAATCACGGAACTGCTCGTATTCGTTGTTGGCAACCAGACCCTTTCTCCTGTTACCAGATCACCTGTGATATCACTTGCCGACCGTCTGGCCGGTACGCTCCTTGATTACCTCGGCCACACGTGCGGCCAGCTCATCCGGGCTGAACTTCGCCATGAAATCATCCGCTCCGACTTTCTGAACCATGGCCTTGTTGAACACACCACTGAGCGACGTGTGCAGCATTATATACAGATTCTGCAACCTGGGATCCTGTTTGCACTGCGTGGTCAACGTATAGCCGTCCATCTCCGGCATTTCCACGTCCGAAATCATCAGAACAAGGTGGTCCTCGATATTGCTGCCATCCTCCACGAGCGACTTAAGGTATTCCAGCGCCTGCGCACCATTATTCTTGCTTTCCACCTCCAGGCCAACCGCCTCCATGCAGTGGATGATCTGACGGCGCGCCACCGCGGAATCATCCACGATCAACACCTTGAGTTTGGCGGCCTCCTGAGCGACCTCTTCATCCACCACACCTGCGGACACAGTCTCATCCGACGGTGCAACCTCGGAAAGAATCTTCTCTACATCGATAATCTCGACCAGCTTGTCATCCAGCCGTGTCACCGCGGTCAGGTAGTTGTCCTTGCCTGCGCCCTTGGGCGGCGGGTGAATTTCCCCCCAGTTCATGTTGACGATGCGCTCAACGCCCCCTACCAGAAAGCCCTGCGTCTTGCGATTGTATTCGGTAATGATGATGAAGCTCTGCTCAATCTTGTCATCCGGCACAGGTGCCATACCAATGGCCATGCCCATATCCATAATGGGAATTGTGCCGCCACGGATATGCGCCACGCCGCGCACCACCGGATGACGCTGGGGCATCATGGTCAGCTTCGGACACTGCAGCACTTCCTTGACCTTGAATACATTGATGCCGTAGATCTGTGATCCCTGCAGCCGGAACAACAAAAGCTCCAGGCGATTCTCGCCCACCATCTGAGTACGTTGATTGACGCTGTCTAAGATGCCCGCCATATCTGGGACTCCCATTCATAACTACCGGCATGGTGATTGCTTGATTTATCAGTGTAGCCCGTGGCTGTCAAAAAGCAGTCACCCGATGTGTACTTAGCATAGGCCATCTTATGAGATTTCGCATCCTGAGCCTGGGACTTTTATTGTGCTCCGCTGCCTGGGCCGATACAGGCACCGGCGATGCGCCTGATTCAGGGCTGACACAAGCCTATGAGGCTCTCGATGCCCACTTGCTCAAGCGGGCTGAACAGGAAAGCGCCGCGCATCAGCGGGAGCTGAAATTTACCATTCGCGAGCTGGATGCCCGCCTGTCCTTGAAAACCTGCAAGGAGACGCCACAGGTTCAGGGGGGGCTGAATCTGCAGCGCAAACGGCAAACACTGGCCGTCAGTTGTGACGGAGGATGGACGGTCAGGATTCCGATTGAACTGGAAGTCATGGCGCCCGTGCTGATCACCGCCCGCACCCTGTTCAGAGGGCAGGCCCTGAACAAAGCAGACATTGACTGGAAAAAAGTGGATCTCACCGCCCAGACGCGCGGCTACATTGAACCGGGGCAGGATTGGCAGGGCATGCGCGTCCGCCGCACCCTTCGTGAAGGCCAGGTCATTACGCCATCTGCTCTTCAACCCCCTCTGCTGGTCAGCAAGGGTGAGCGCGTGGTGATTGAAGCGGGCAATGGCCAGTTTTCTGTTAAAATGATGGGCGAGGCCTTGACGAATGGCGTACGCGGCCAGCAAATCCCCGTCAGAAATCTGACTTCCAGGCGTGTTGTACGCGCGGAAGTCGTTGCCCGGCAACGGGTGCGCGTGCGCATGTAAAAAAATTCGCATCTGCCCTAAAGTTTTCTGCTGCGGGGCCGATACACCTCAACAGAAGCAGTACGTATCCGAATTCAGGAGCGCAACATGAACATCAAGGGCGTCGGCAATGGTTTGCCGCAACAGGTCAACAGAAAGGCTGCAGATGAAGCACAGAAAGCTGCTGCCGGCAAGGCCGATGCAGCGCTGAGGGACAGCGCCTCCCGCGAGGGCGACAGTGTGGCTCTGAGCCCGTCCGCCCGGACGCTTCAGGCAGCCGAGTCCGAGGCCAGGCGTGCGCCCGAGACCGATGCCAATCGTATTCAGGCACTTCGCCAGGCGATCGAATCCGGCACCTACGAAGTGGACAGCCAGCGTGTGGCAGAGAAATTGCTTGGTATGGAGCAAGATCTCTCCTGACACACGCGGAGGCACCATGTCCGATCTCAAAACCTTCCGTTCGCAGCTTGCTGCGGATCGCGAACATCTCTCGCGACTGCATGATATTCTGATGCATGAACGCGATGCTCTGGAAAGCGGAGATATCGAGGCCCTGCCAGCTCTGGCTCAGCGCAAACTCGAGCTGATGAACGCGCTGGACAGCGGCGCGCGCGCGCGAACAGAATGGCTGGCGCAGGTCCGGCTGACTCCGGAAAGGCTGAAGCACGTCCTCAAAAACCGGTTCCCGGCCATCTACAAGGAACTGTCGGAGACCGAAGCACTGGTCAATGCCTGTGCCACACTCAATGAAGTCAATGGACGCATCATTCATGCATCCGCCCAACGCAGCGAGCGTGTGCTTCGCCTGATCAAGGGCCAGCCGGACAAACCTGTGGTCTATGGAAAAGCAGCCCAAACGGAGCATGTGGCCGGCACGGGGCACGCTATCGGCATTGCGTGAACGCATAAAAAAGCCGCACATGACGTGCGGCGAGTCTCACTGAACAACAACAAGGAAAACGCTACCTCAGCGGTCGAATCACGATACTCGCGTTATCGTGGAACTCTATCCCCTCCAGCCTGATACTGCCCATGGTGGGTCCGGTGCTGCCCGCCACCCGGATATTGTCAAAGTACATGTGCTCGATCCGGGTCGGCAAATTGACATTCATGGAGCCATCTTCGTTGAAAAGAGGCTTGGCACGCGCCGGGTCCCATGTCACACCTTCAATCTTGGTGTCCGCTTCCAGCACGTGACTGAGCGGGAACATCATCTGCCCGAGTGCGGTAACGGTTTTCACCCCATCCAGCGCTTCCGGCTCTTCGCCCTTTGCCAGTTTTTCACGCGCTTCTTCCCGGGCCTGAGCAACCTGTCCTGTCAAATCCCCCCAGGCACCAAAGACATCCCCTTGAGCGGAGACTTCGGCCATATCGTCTTCAGTCAACGCGCGCATGCCACCGACTTTCAACGCCGACGTCGGACTGACCGGAATCGCTTGCGTAGCGGTCGCTCCAAACGCTACCAGCGGCTGCAGAGGCGTAGCAACCATCGCGACAAACGCCGCAGCATAACGATAGCGAGACTGGTGTTTCAGAGTCCGGGCCAGGGCTTTCTCAGTCAGGTAGCCCAGCTCGATGAGCACCTCACCCAAGCGCTTTTCTGTGCCCTTTTGCCGTTGCAGGGCCTCGGCCAGTTGGGACTCATCGATGTAGCCCCGGTTGATCAGCAGTCGGCCGAGCCTCGACTTGTCGATGTATTGGGTATTGCCGGCCATGATGAATTCCTCAGGATTGCAGTAGTATCACATACTATATTGGCACGAAGCGGGCGGAATAAAAGTTGATCAATGTGAAAAAGTGTAGATTGTGGAGGTAACAGACCACAAATCGCTGTTTTTTCATGTCAACAGCGCACAAACTGTGTCAAAGTGTTAACGTCAGCCGAGCACACGGCTCCCGGATCACCTACACTGTCGTAAAAGGCTGAAAGCTGTCTGACGTGAGCACATCTGACTCCCCTACATCGCTGTCAGAGGCCAGCATTCGCTACCTGCGTGAGACCCACGAACGCGGGCTGAGCGGGCTGCAATTTCCTCCGGAGCTGGAAGCGCTGTTTGCTTCCACCTTCCGTAACAGCAATTACACCATCAACCGCATTTATGCAGTTGCCGGCGCATTCGTGCTGGTCTGCTTTCTGATTGCCGACCGCCTGGTGATTCCGCAATTGGTTGAGCAGACGCTCTGGCTGAGAGCCAGCGGCGCAGCCTTCGTGCTCATGGTCGCCGCTCTGTCGCACTTCCGCATCTTTCGGCCACTCTTCCACGCCCTGCTGGGCATAGGTGCGCTCGCAATTCACCTGTCCATCATCGCGATTGGCGTACTGGCCGCCCAGGCTGGCAACTATCACTACCAAACAGGCGCCATCATCTCTCTTTTTTACGCTCTGGCGGTATTGCGACTGCCGTTCAATGCAGTGTTTCCCCTGGCGCTCATACTCTGGATGCTGCAGATTCTGGGCATGCATGCCTTCATGCAGCTGCCAACCCATCAGTTTGTTGAGCTGGCATTCGTCAACAGCTTTGTGGTTGTGATCAGCTTGTTGGTCAGCTATCGCTATGAATATGAAACCCGAAGGAATTTTCTGCAACAGCTGCTGCTGAAGCATGAGCAGTCAGCGCTGCAGGCCGCCGAGAAACACCTGATGGAACAAGCCCTGCTGGATCCGCTCACGCAACTGGCAAACCGCCGGGCCTTCAACCAGTTCATGGATCGTGAGTGGCGCCGGGCGCGTCGAGACGGACTCCCCTTCACACTGATCATGATTGACGTGGACAATTTCAAGGCCTACAACGACCACTACGGACATCAGGCAGGTGACGCCTGCCTGACCGAGCTGGCCCGGTGTTTCGAAGGATTCGCCCGCCGGGGTGCCGATATGGCCGTACGTTTCGGCGGGGAAGAATTTGCACTCGTTCTGCCCGATACTGACGCGGTGGCGGCTGCAGAGATAGCCCACAGACTGGTCCGACAGGTGGAAGCGCTGGGCTTGCCACATGAGCGTGCGCCGGAGGGTGTGGTGACCATCAGTGCGGGATACGCTACGGTGATCCCTGACGAGCACCTGGACTATGAAGCGCTGATTAGCCGGGCAGATGAAGCCCTTTACAAAGCGAAGCGAACCGGTAAAAATCGGGCCTGTCCTTACGTTTCCGACAACAAAGACAATCAGCATTTGCGTTAGGGCCCATTTTCCGGTTTCAAATTTGCGGAGGGGCGCATTCATGTCAAACCTGATCTGCAGGCTGATCAGCCTGGTCTCACTATTTACCTTCCCTGTCGCTGCACTGGCACTTCAGGCTGATATCCGAACCAATCACGGTACGATCTCCATTGATCTGAACATGGAAAAGGCGCCTCAAAGCGTTCGGAACTTTACCCGCTACGTGCGTGAGGGCCACTACAACGGTACAATCTTTCACCGGGTGATTGCCGGCTTCATGATCCAGGGCGGGGGCTACGACACCCGTATCCGCCGGAAGGCGACGCATGAGCCTGTTATCAACGAGTCTGACAACGGCCTCAGCAATACAAGGGGAACCATTGCCATGGCCCGCACACGAAATCCGGATTCAGCCACCAGTCAGTTCTATATCAATGTTGTGGACAACCCGCATCTCGACGGACAACCCGGTCGGCCAGGCTACACGGTATTCGGGAAAGTGATCCGGGGTATGGACGTCGTCGATACGATAGCGGCCTTGCCGACACGTGCCTGGGGGCAGTTTCGCAACCTGCCGGTAGAGCCGGTCATCATCGAGAGCGTGACGCTCAGTGAGTGACAAGGGGCCCTGGCTGCCATGGGCAACGCTGGACTGGTCAGATGAAGGCATGCCCGCCTCGCCGGATTTCGGAGATGTGTATTTCTCGCGGGCCGACGGGCTTGCCGAGAGCCGGTATGTGTTTGTCGAGGGCAACCTGTTGCCCGAACGCTTCGCCGGATGGAAACTGCGGCGTCCTTTCGTGATCGGGGAAACCGGCTTCGGAACCGGGCTGAACTTCCTGGCGGCCCTTGAGGCCTTCAAAAGGCATGCGCCCCCCCAAGCTCGCCTGCATTTCTTCAGCATCGAAAAGTTTCCGGTCAGGCCCGAGGATATCCGCCGTACGGCACGCTCGCGAGGCGTTTCGGAAAACGACATCACCACTCTGCTCGGCCTGTATCCGGAGCCGGTTTCAGGGCTTCAGAGGCGGACATCTGCTGATGGGCGCATCACCCTGTCCATCTGGTTCGGAGATGTAAGAGAAGCACTGGATCGCGTTTCCTTTCAGGCGGATGCATGGTTCCTCGATGGATTCTCACCCGCCTGCAACCCCGACATGTGGGCGGACGATGTGCTTGCCAGGCTACGCGAGCACAGTGCGCCGGGCAGCACGCTGGCCACCTTCACCGCGGTGGGGCGGATTCGACGAACGCTGACAGCGCTGGGCTACCAGGTCAGCAAGGTGCCCGGATTCGGTCACAAGCGAGATATGACACGTGCCCGATTGGACGGTAGCGTGCCCGATACCCGTTCAGGACACGTTCTGGTGGTGGGAGCCGGCATTGCCGGCGCGACGCTTGCCAACCATCTTGCTGCCAACGGATGTCGGGTCAGCGTCTTTGAAGCCGGGACTCAGCCCGCCAGCGGCGCCTCAGGCAACCCACAGGGTGCGCTGTATTTCAAGCCCGGAGTGGAGTACTCGCCCCATACACGTCTGCATGCAGCGGCCTATGGCTACGCAATGCATTTCTACCTGCACCGGGCACCTGAACATCTCTACCCATGCGGCCTGGCTGCCCTTGCGCACAGTGAGCGTGAGCGACAACGCCAGCAGCGCTTTCTGTCACGCAATGATTATGGCGACTGGGTGCGTGAGATCAGTGCTGACAGGCTGACCCGTCAAGCGGGAACCCGAGTGGCTACCGGGGGCTTGTTCTTCCCTCAGGGGGGATGGCTCCGGCCTGCTGAAATGGTGAGACAGCTGTTGAACCACCCTCTCATTGAAGTCCGGACCGGCGTCTGCATTCACCAGCTCGATGCCAAAGGGCTGGAGGGTGAGGATGCACGGGGCAAACGCGTGCGCTGTGAAGGAGATGCCGTCGTCGTGGCAGCAGGTCATGCCAGCGCACAATGGCTTCCCTCCGGGCGTCGCCAGGCATTGAAACCCATCCGCGGCCAAATCATTCATGGCCACGTGACTGACTGGCCGCTGCGACAGGTCCTGTGCGGCGAGGGCTATGCCATGCCCGCAGATCATGGGCGTGTCACGCTCGGCGCCACCTTTTCGCCCAACGATGCAGATACCGAACCCCGACACGCCGACTCGGCCCAAATACTGGAGCAGGCCCGCGCTCTGATACCCGATGGCATTCCATCCGACGTTCAATGGACACCTCGGGCAAGCATACGTGCCGCGGCTCCGGACTACATGCCCGTGGCCGGGCAAAGCCAATCCGGCCTGTTTTTCCTGAGCGGTTTGGGGTCGAAAGGCTTCATGCTCGCACCTTTACTTTCCGCACACTTGGCCGATACCCTGATGAAAGGACTTCCGGCGCTCGACAATGATCTTGCAGATCGTGTCCGGCCGGATCGGTTCGTGGAACAGGAGGCGGCCAATGAGCGTGTTTTTCGTACAACCCAGTCAGCGAACCCTGACGCCACTGAGGGTGCGGCCGGAATCACGCACCGCAGAACCCGTCAGTGAGCTGACTCAGATACGCCCTGTTGTTGCACATGCCCCCGATCAGTTACCCGTGCAGGACCGGGCGCCGGGAGGCTGGCTGAGCCGATGGCAGAAGCCTCGGAGCACACCTGCTCTGGCAGATGAGGCCTTCGAAGATGAAAGCCCCCGTGTACGAGACTTCATGTCCCCGCAGGTGATTCTGGGTGACAACCTGTGGAGCGTGAGGCAGGCGCGTGCATTCATGGAGGCTCATCAAATACATCATCTGCCTTGCATCAATGCGGCTCGGGAGCTGCAACATGTAGTGACCCTGGAACAGGTTCTGACCGGGTGGCTGGACGCGGGCCCTGAAACCCGGCTGGAGGATCTTGGTACGGGACAGCCCTTGCTGGTGACAACCCCCGAAGCGAGAGTTGCCGACCTGGTGACCAGCATGCTGATCTACCGTATTCGCGGGCTTCCGGTCGTCACCCTGGACGGGCACCTGGCCGGCATGATCACACAAGCAGACCTGTGCCGCCTGGCGCTTCGGGATGTGGTGGACGGCTGGGCCTGATCAGGGCACCAGATCGTTCCCTTCCGGGGTGATGGGCCAGATATAGACCGTACTGCCCGTCTCCCCTTCCACTTCATTTACAACAAACACCTTGTTCTGCTGTGT
>RFIV01000181.1 GCA_003695085.1 Gammaproteobacteria bacterium | reverse complement strand
TTACTGTACGGTCGATGAGCAGGGACAGCTGTGCATGGTGCCGGATCCTGCCCGGCCACAGCAGCGCATCGCGTTGACGGATGTAGTAGCGCGCGCACGCGCTGCAGGGCTTACCTCCCCCTTGCTCGTGCGTTTTGATGACGTGCTGCGTCACCGGGTCAACAGCCTGTGTGAAGCCTTCAACCGAGCCCGTAGCGAAATTGACTATGAAGGGAACTATACCGCCGTTTATCCCATCAAGGTCAACCAGCAGGAGCATGTTATCAGCACCCTGATCAGTGACTCACCTGCAGCACGACGCGGGCAGGTGGGACTGGAAGCAGGCAGCAAGCCTGAACTGCTCGCCATTCTGGGCAAGGCGCCCGACGGGGCCACTCTGGTCTGCAACGGTTACAAGGACCGGGAGTTCATCCGTCTGGCCCTGATGGGTGAACAGCTCGGTCACAAGGTCTACATCGTGCTCGAAAAACTCACCGAGCTGCGTTATGTGCTGGAAGAAAGCGCGGCCCTGGGCGTGAAACCCCGACTGGGCCTGCGCGCCCGTCTGGCCAGTATCGGCAAGGGTAACTGGCAGAATACCGGCGGGGAAAAATCCAAGTTCGGCCTGTCCGCCAGCCAGATTCTTTCGGTCATGGACACACTGAAGCAGGCCGGCCAGCTGGACGCGCTTCAGCTGCTGCATTTTCATCTGGGCTCGCAGATTGCCAATATCCGTGACATACAGTCCGGCCTGCAGGAGTGTGCGCGGTTCTACAGCGCCCTGCGCCAGAGCGGCGCATCCATTGGCGTGGTCGATATCGGGGGCGGATTGGGCGTGGACTATGAAGGCACCCGGTCGCGCAGCATTTGCTCGGTGAACTACACACTGGATGACTATGCACATCATGTACTGAGCACCTTCAAGCGTCAATGTAAGCAGGATGACTTGCCGGAACCGGACATCGTATCCGAGTCGGGCCGGGCGCTGACCGCCCACCACGCTGTACTGCTGACCCAGGTCGTGGACTGCGAGCCGGGCACATTCGAAATCGGAGATGTCCCGGAGCGCGCACCCGGACCCGATGCCCCGCTGCCCCTGCGCAGTCTGTGGGACGATTTTCAGGCACTGACCCCCGGCCACCGGCGGGCACCGCTCGAGATCTATCATGATGCCACGCTGGCTATTTCAGACCTGTACAGCATGTTCATACATGGCAGCGCCTCCCTGGCAGACCGGGCGGAAGGGGAGCGCCTGTACCGCCTCATCTGCCAGTACGTGGAAACCCAGCTGACTCCCCGCAACCGCAACCATCGGGAAGTGCTGGACGAATTGCACGAGAAACTGGCGGACAAGCTGTTCCTCAACTTTTCTCTGTTCCAGTCACTGCCGGATGTGTGGGGCATCGAACAGGTTTTCCCCGTGCTGCCCCTGAGCGACCTCCACCAGCCTGCCACCCGCCGCGTGGTGATTCAGGACATGACCTGTGACTCCGATGGCCGTATTGATCAATACGTGGATGGAGACGGCATCGAGACCACCCTGCCCGTCCCGGCCAGCCAGTGCAAACCGGGAGCCTGGTATGGCTTTTTCCTTGTCGGAGCCTATCAGGAAATCCTTGGGGACATGCACAACCTGTTTGGCGATACCCATGCCGTCAATGTCCGGCTGACGGATGAAGGTGGGTTCGAGTTGACCGACTCAACACCGGGTGACAGTGTCGAAAAGGTGCTTCGCTATGTAAACGTGGACACGGATGCATTGCGTGCACGCCTTCAACACAAGATCGGGCGGGCGGGCCTGACCGAATCGGAGGGTGCAAGGATTCTGGAGGCCGTCAACGAGGGGCTGGTGGGGTATACCTATCTGGAAGACTGATCTGCCAGCGGGCCGCGCTGGCTGAGGTCCGTCCGAATCCCCAGCCAGGGCAGTCCGGTTTCATCCAGCCACGGCCCGGCCCCGGCTTCCCTGAGCATGCCCACGGTGGCAAGGCTGCCAGCGATCAGGCAGCTTCCGGCAATGACCGTCATGCTGGCCCAGTAGTTGGGTGGATAGCCGGTTTTCGGGTTGAGAATGTGACAATACCGTCGCCCGTCCACTTCCATGAATCGCTCGTAGTCCCCGGAGGTGGCGATGGCCCCTTCTCCCAGCGACAAATGAAGAATCGGTTTTTGGGGAGCCCTCGGATGGCGGATACCGATCTTCCACGGTGCGCCATTGGGGTGGGGGCCAATCACGGCAATGTCTCCACCAAAGTCCACCAGCCCATGCATCACGCCGGCCTCCCGGCACTGATTGGCTACCGCATCCACAGCGTACTCCTTGCCAATCCCGCCGAAATCCAGGGCGGCGCCTTCGGGCAGACGCAGGGCCGGTGACTCCCAACGCACCTTTTCCCAGCCGCACAGGGCTTTCGCTGCCGCAAGCCTGTCAGGATCCGGCAGGCGACCGGAGCGAAAATCCCAGCAGCGGGCCAGCGCCCCTGCGGTCAGATCGAAGAGCCCGTCACTCTGGTGCCAGAGGGTGTCACCATAATGAATCAGCGCCGCCGTTTGCGCGTCGCACAGCCAATCCGTGCCGGCGGCCGCGTTCAGCTGGCTGAGCAGGCTGTCGGAGCAAAAACGCGAGTAGGTGCGCTCGAACGCACGTACCCAGCGCTCGCAGGCATCCGCCAGAGACCGGACCCGTGCCGGCTCACCGTAAAGGTGCAGCTGGCACGGGCTTCCGAGTGCCTGAAAGCGGAAATGGTGCAGCGTCACGTCAGAAGCTGTAATCCATGCCCAGCGTCACCAGGCTGAAGCCCAGCAATGCCGGATGTTCCACTTCCACCGATCCAAGCGCCAGATCGCCATCAGCGATATAGCGTTCTGCGGCAATCACCACCTTCCAGTTCACTGCATGGGCTTCCACCCGGATGCCGGTTGTCAGCGCACCGAACGGCGACAGACGATGATCACTGGACTGATAGCCCTGTCGCGTGGTGTTGTCGGTGGGGAAGTAGAAATCCGCCTGACTCTGGGTGTAGTAGCGCAGGCTGGGTGCGACTCTCAGGCCGGCATCAACATTCTGGTACCAGGCCAGGTCGAAGGTATTTGAGACGATTCCCCAGTCATCCGTGTACAGCCGATAGTCCACATGCAGGGCAGCGTCCCAGTCCTTCAGGTAACGCCGATACTGCGTGGTCCAAGCCCAGGCAATACGCTCATCCGGCCGCACATCCACCGCCTTGTACGGATCACTCAGAAACCCGCTGTGCCGGCTGAGCGACAGTGCAGTTTGCACCTGTGCTACCGTGCTCAGCACCCGGGTGTAGTTCACCACCGCCGTCAGGGATTGCTTGTCGTCCTTCTTGATCCGGTTGAACCCCGACTGCTGTGTCGGTTCCAGCGTGTCATCACTGATCGAGACACCCAGCCCAAAGGTATTCAGCCGGTCCTCGGTACTGAACTGGTAGTCCGCCCCCAGGTTGTAGGCGGTATAGTCGTCCTCGGCCGAGTACCCCAGTGAAATCCCTGCGTTGCTGTAGTCGTAGTACCGGCGCAGCCCGATATTCAGATCGCGACGCAACTCCTCGATACTGGCGCCGGTCATCACCACCTGCGGATTGCCATCTACACCGCGGGACGTCCCGAACGGTGAGGCGCCTGACAGGGATTCATGCTGGTAGTCCACGGTCAGCCCCCAGGTATCTCCCAGGCCGGTCGTCAGCCGGAGCTGATGCACATCAATCTCGTAGCGCTCACCCACACCCGCCGCCAGCTTGCCCGGTTCGATATCGTCTTCCCGGTACAGGGAATAGCGATACCCCAGCGTAGTGACTTCCGGCGGACTGTCCGCCCGGGCAACAGGTGCCATGCCCGGCAAGGCAACCGCCGCTGACGTCAGGGCAAGCAGTGTCTTGCTGCCGGATTCAGTTACAGCCACAGCCACCTCCTCCCACTGAAGTTCCGCCGGAGGAGGCCTCCTTGGAAAAGTAGATATGATCGGCCAGCGATGCCTCCATGGCATCCGGTACAAACGCCATTTCCGACCGGGCGAGCTCCCCTCTTTGCCAGGGCTTGACTTCAGCGCACCCGCCCAGCAGAGCCAGCATGAGTGCACTTGCAACAACTGATTTCACGCTTTACTGTCCTTTCCAGAGTTTGAAGACTGCATCGCGAATATGCTCGATATTCGCCTCTTTGAAGCCCTGATGAACGGCGACGATGTTGCCTTTCTGATCCACAAGGTAGGACGTGGGCATGCCCACCAGGCCGTATTTTGGCGGTAGCGTGGCGTTCTTGTCTGACGCGACAGGGTATTCAACCGGATATTTCTTCAGAAAACGCAAGGCATCCTGGGGATCTTCATCCAGGTTGATCGCCAGCACCTCAAAATCACCTTGCTGACGCAGCTCCTGGCGCAACGCGTTGAGTTCCGGCAGCGCCTTGCGGCACGGGCCGCACCAGCTGGCCCAGAAGTCCACATACACGACCTGCCCGCGGTAGTCCGCCAGCTTCACCCGGTCTCCATAGAGACCGGGCAGATTGAAGTCCGGTGCCACATCGGCCAGCGCCGGGGCCACGGCAATCAGCCACCCCAGCAACATCCCGAACGCTGTCTTCCTGCATACTGCGTACATCATGCCTCCTATATTCATCCAAACAGTGCCAACTGCTCCACGCCAATGGGATACATGCGATCCATCTCTGTACCTTCGATGCCGGCAATGCGGCGCAATGACTGATGGATATGTGCCGTGGTCAGCGTCAAGCCATCACCATCCGGATCGGGGTTCACCTCGAGTGTGGACGGATTGACCTTGAGCGTGCGGAATTCCGGGGTGGTTCCGCCGATAACCTGGTTGCCGGAAATCCCGGCACCAAATGCCATCATGCTGGTCACGTTCCAGTGGTCCTTGCCGTTGCCACCATTGTAATAGGGCGTTCGTCCAAAGTCCGAGCCCACCAGGATCGTGGTACGATCGGCAATGCCCTGACGCTGCAGCTCGCTCCAGAGGTGTTCCAGCCCTTCCAGCAGCGTTGCCAGTGACAGGAACTGTCGCCGGTCGTGATCACCGTGGGTATCAAACCCGCCGCTCGTCAGGTTGGCGCTCACCGCCAGCCCCGCTGCAAACGCAGCCGCCGCCATTTCAGCCTGCCCCTTGATCCCACCGGAAACCCGTTCCGGGAGCTTGTCCACGATCCGGTCCAGACTGTTTTCGCCTGTCCGCACGCCAAACAGTTCGCTGGCCAGACGGCGGCGCTGGGGCAGCCGCTCCCGCTGGCGCAGGGTGTCCAGCCGTTGCGTCATGGCATCTTCGACCAGCGCATAGAGGTCGCTGTCCAGCAGCAGGTCGTTCTCGTTATTGGGGTTGTCCCGGTTGGGGTAGGCCAGCCGGTTGAACTGTCCGCTGCCGGATACCCGTGATGCACCGACCAGACCGGCGGTGTTGTCATACCCCCCATTGGTCACAAATGGCATGGGCAAACCATCGCCATTCGCCGCCGCCACCATCGCGGCAAAAGCCGGGTTCCCCATGTTGGAGGTGCCGCTCCAGACGGTCCGGGTCCCCACGGTATGGCTGTTGGTTTGCGTGTCGATACCATTGATCACCAACAGATTACTGCCATGATTGGTGAAAAAGGTATCAAACGCTGTTTCAACACGGGTCTGCTCGTCCGCACTCAACCGGTTGGTCACGGGCAGCGGAGCATAGCGGATATTGCCTGCCTGCTTGATATCTGCTGCCGCAAAGCTGTTGACCGGACCCCGGCCATCGCTGCGGGGGGCATCCCCCTTGGGGTCCACAAGGCTGGTCGGATCCCAGCCCCCACCCGCATGCACCATCACCCAGAATCGATCCGGGGGGGCTGCCTGCGCTTTGGTTGATACTGCGGGCAACGTATAGGCCATACCAGTGGCCGCAACCAGTTTCATAAACATTCTGCGATTCATGATCAATCCTCCTTGCGGCCGTTATTCGTACAGGAACTTGAAGTCGGCCAGCATGTACACCAGCACCGCCTGCCAGGCGCGCAATACCACGCCGTCATCACGTTCGATCTTCTGGTCATCCGGCAGCGCTTCGTTGGTGACCGGATCACGGGTCACACGGCAGTCGCTATCCAGGTAGTACAGACTCCAGTTGCGTGGGTCGGCTTCAATCGCCGCCCGCCCGGTGTCGACCACCCGGGTGAACAGGTCATAGATGGCATCCACATCCTGAGGGTAAGCATCGGGTTTTTCGCCCCACAGGTGCCAGACCAGATGTTCGATATTCTGGCGAACCCGGGTGGCATTGGCCTGGATGAAATTGCCGTCCTCGTCATAGAGCACGGTATCCTTCTCCACCCGTGGGAAGAGCAGGCGCTCGGCTGCTGGCTTGAGCAGATCCCGGCCCAACGCATAGCAGGCCATCTCGCTCGCCATGCGCTTCTGCACAGCGGCCATCAGCCCGTTGGGGTGACGCAGGCGGGTGGTGGTTTCATCCGAGTTCATGCCCCCATAGAGTGCGTTGTAGCCTTCACTACTGGTGTTGAGCTTGTCCAGCTTCGTAAGGCTTTGCCAGCTCACTTTCCAGGCATAGCCGGTCAGCGCCTTGATCTTGCGATCCAGCATTTCCGGGGTCAGTAACTGTGCCCCACCGACAAGCGCAAACTTGTTGGCATCACCCTTCACGGCTACGGCACGGTAGAACGGCCCCTTGATGAT
>RFIV01000180.1 GCA_003695085.1 Gammaproteobacteria bacterium | reverse complement strand
TCGCTGTCCCGTATCCGGCAGCATCGGGCCGAGCGCACCCCGGATGCACTGCGCGACCATCTAGTTGCCATGATTGCCGGCCGGGGGGAGGCACCTTGTCGTGATGGCTGCCTGCTGATCAACACGGTGCTCGAGCAAAGTGGTCTGGACGAGGAACTGGCCGATCTGGCCCGGAGGTATCTTGAGCAGATCCAGGCAGAGTTCGAGGCCTGGATCGCAGACATGCAGGCCGAAGGTACGTTGTCCGCATCACCCGATGCCCGCAGGCGCGCCCGTTCGCTGATGTGCCTCATAAAGGGGTTGCGTGTGATGGCGCGCGAGGGTACGCCGCGAGAGGCGCTCGAGGAACTGATCGACGATTTCATGGAAGGCTGGCGCGTCGCCTGATGTCTTTGACTTAAGGCACTTTTTTGGGACGCCTGTCACAAAATTTGCGCTGAATTAGACCTTTGTCTTATACTTGCAGATCTGAGTATCAGTGCAGTTGCTTTGGCGATAACAATAAAAGGCGCTCGAAATGGATATTCTCATGTTGCTGGTCGGAATCACCTTGGCCGTGACGGGCTGGTTTCTGGCCTGGGACTACGCGCGTAGTCTGTTCAGTGCATATACCACCAAGGGAAAGGTGGTGGCCCTTCAGCCCGGGTTCGGGCAGCGCCGAAACGGCGTTTATACCCCTTTTTACCCCGTGGTGGAATACCTCTGGCAAAAGGAGCCTGTCCGCTTTTCAGCCCTGCATGAAGATGATGTGGCCAACCTGCAGATCGGCGATATCATCGAGATCACCTTCTCTCGCTCCCGTCGTACCCAGACCCGTCTGGGGCGAATGGTCCTGACGCTGCTCTTCATGCTGGTGATGGTACTGGGCGCCATCTACGGTACCGCTCTGGCGACCTCCACCCGCCTCGACTTGTTGCATATTCTTCTGCCGTCGCTGGTGCTGAGTGGCTGTTTTTTTGCAATCGTCCTGTTCCTGCGGCAGCAGGATCAGGCGGACACCGGTGCAGCCATTCAGCGCCGAACGTCGCTGTGCCGGCTGTTCATTCAGGAGCCGACTCATGTCTGCCACTGGATGCAGCGGGGTAATTGTCCGCTGACCAGCCGGGGGGCTTTCATCGCCCGTTTCTGCGGTGTCAGCTGCATGCTGGGCGGGGCGCTGGTCATTGCCTGGGCGACGCTGGCCGGGAAGGACCCGGCGCTGACACAAGCCAGAGCCCCCAAGGAGGTGCAGGCGCCCGCGCCGGCCCACGTGGAAAAAGAGGTGCCGGCGCCGCGCATGACCGTTACTGCGCAGGTGTTTCAAGAGGGCTGACACCTGCCTTGCCGCGCCGCCAGGCATGATAGCGACGTACCCACTCCAGAAGTTTTTGCGGAGCATGCGCGCGTTTCCAGTTGCCCGCGGCATATTTGTTGGCTTCTGACAGCGTCGGATAGATATGAATGGTGCCCAGAATGCCATTCAGCCCGATGCCATGTTTCATGGCCAGCACAAACTCATTGATCAGCTCACCTGCATGGTAGCCGACGATCGTAGCACCCAGTATCCGATCCTTGCCCGGTACGGTCAGCACCTTCACAAAACCGTGTGCCTCCCCGTCGGCAATCGCCCGGTCCAGATCGTCGATACCATAGTGCGTGACTTCATAGTCGATGCCCTGGGCCCTGGCATCCGTTTCGTTCAGCCCCACCCGGCCAACTTCCGGTGAGGTGAAGGTGGCCCAGGGGATGACACGATAATCCACCTTGAAGCGGCGGAAGGTGCCGAACAGGGTGTTGACGGCGGCATACCAGGCCTGATGGGCGGCCGTATGGGTGAACTGATAGGGGCCGGCCACATCACCACAGGCGTAGATCGTCGGAATGCTGCTTTGCAGGTACTCGTTCACGGCGATCGTACCATTGGGGTTGAGCGCCACCCCCAGCTCTTCCAGCCCGGAGCCCGAGGTATTGGCGCGGCGACCGATGGCCAGCAGCGCCTTGTCAAACTCGATCTCCACGGTTTGATCGCCCTGCGTCGCCACCAGCACCGAGGTGCCATCCGCCCGCTTTTCGAAACGCTCTGCCTTGCAGCCCAGGTGCAGTTCGATGCCTTCGTCCACAAAACGGGCCTGCACGGCTTCCGAAACGTCCGGGTCCTCACGGGGCATGATGCGTTCGGCCAGGTCTACTTGTACGACGGGGATGCCCAGTCGATTGAAGCTCTGCGCCAGTTCGCAGCCGATGGGGCCGCCGCCGAGCACCAGCAGGCGTTTGGGCGGCTCACGCAGTGACCAGATGGTGTCGGATGTGTAGTAATCAATGGTTTCCAACCCCGGAATGGGCGGGACAAACGGACGCGCCCCGGTCGCCACCACGATATGACGGGTGGTGAGTACCTTTCCGTTCACTTCCACGCGCCAGGGGTCCAGAATTCTGGCAGCGCCCTGGATGCACTCCACGCCCAGCTCCGTGTAGCGTTCCACCGAGTCATGGGGTTCGACCGTCTTGATGACGCCGGCAACCCGCTCCATGACCGCGGCAAAATCAACCTCCGGCTGGCCAGCCTGAATGCCATACGCCTGGCTTTCGCGGATGTTCTGTGCCAGCGTTGCAGAGCGAATCAGTGCCTTGCTGGGGACGCAGCCGGTATTCAGGCAATCCCCCCCCATCTTGTGCTTTTCGATCAGCGTGACTTTCGCCTTGACCGCTGCCGCAATATAGGACGTGACCAGCCCGGCGCTGCCGGCGCCGATCACCACCAGGTTGCGGTCAAAGTGTGCGGGCTTGTCATACCCCCTGAGCACGCGGCGAGCGCTGATGTGGCTCATGATGGCCCGGGCCAGGAACGGGAAGACTGCCAGCAGCACAAAGGAACCGATCAGCGCCGGGGACAGCAAGCCTGACAGGGTTTCGATCTGGCCCAGTTGAGTGCCCGCGTTCACGTACACCAGTGTGCCGGGCAGCATGCCCAGCTGGCTGACCCAGAAGAAGGTGCGCGTACGAATCGGTGTCAGCCCCATGGCCAGATTGATCATGAAGAAGGGAAAGACCGGCACCAGGCGCAGGCCGAACAGGTAGAAGGCACCATCCTTCTTAACGCCTTCATTGAGCGTCTTGAGGCGATTGCCAAATTTCTTCTGCACCCAGTCACGGAGCAGCGTACGGGAAACCAGAAAGGCCAGGGTCGCCCCCAGTGTACTGGCGAAGGAAACCAGCACCGTGCCCGTGACCAGCCCGAACAGGGCGCCGCCGGCAAGCGTCATCACGGCTGCACCGGGCAGGGACAGGCCTGTCACCAGAACATAGACCACGAAATACACCGCCGCGGACTGCCAGGGGTGTGCCTGCACCTGGGCCAGCAGATCAGCCTTGTGGGCGCGAAAGCTCTCGAGGCTCAGGTACTGGTTGAGATCCAGGGCAAAGAAGGCACCGATGGCGGCCAGCACTGCGAGTAGCAGCAGACCTTTCTTGAGGGACATGTCAGACTCCGTTAACAGGGTTATGGCAAGTATAGAGGGTTTGAGGGCGCTCAGGTTCCCGACAGAACATGACAGAATTGTCAGGGATCAAACGGCGCAACCGGCTCTGGCATAAAATGGGCGGGCAGCACGGGTACCGGCCGCCGGCAACAGCATGCTTCGCCTGACCAATGGCGAGTTGGCTATTCGGGCCCGGTACCTTAAGCTATGGTTCAAATTCAAGCTCACTCAGGGAGTGTTTCTGTGAAACCCGTACCTCGTCGATACCCCGTCACCCGCATGCGTCGCATGCGCGCCGCTGACTTCAGTCGCCGCCTGATGCGCGAAACCACACTGACTGTGGACAACCTGATCTACCCCATGTTTGTCCTGCCGGGGCAGAACAAGAGGGAGGCTGTCCCGTCCATGCCCGGCATCGAGCGTGTCTCGGTGGATCTGCTGGTGAAGGAAGCGGAAGAACTGGTTGAGCTGGGCATTCCCGCCGTGGCACTCTTTCCGGTCACTCCGCCCGAGCACAAGAGTGACGATGCCCGGGAAGCATGCAATCCCGAGGGCATTGCCCAGACAGCGGTACGTGCGCTGAAGCACCACTTTCCGGAACTGGGTGTCATCACAGACGTGGCCCTGGATCCCTTCACCTCGCACGGTCAGGACGGGCTGATTGATGAAACCGGCTATGTCCTCAATGATGAAACCGTTGAGGTGCTGGTAAAACAGGCACTTTCGCACGCTGAGGCGGGCGCCGACGTGGTTGCGCCCTCGGACATGATGGACGGCCGTATCGGTGCGATCCGTATGGCACTCGAGGAAGCCGGGTTCATCAATACACGCATTCTCGCCTACTCGGCCAAGTATGCCTCCAGCTACTACGGCCCGTTCCGGGATGCCGTGGGGTCGGCGGCCAATCTGGGCGGGGGCAACAAGTACAGTTACCAGATGGATCCGGCCAACAGTGACGAAGCCCTGCACGAAGTGACCATGGATCTTGAAGAGGGTGCGGATATGGTCATGGTCAAGCCAGGCATGCCCTATCTGGACATCGTACATCGGGTCAAGCACGAACTGGGTGTGCCGACATACGTCTATCAGGTCAGCGGTGAGTATGCGATGCACTGTGCCGCGGCTCAGAACGGCTGGCTGGACGGCGATGCGGTGATGATGGAATCATTGCTTTGCATTCGTCGTGCCGGGGCCGATGGTATTCTGACCTACTTTGCCAAGCGTGCGGCACAGTTGATGAAGCAGTCGGGCTGACGTCCGCGAGGCAAGAGGAGAGGGAAGTCATGACCGAGACCGTGGAAACACTCAAGAGCAGCCTGGATGCGGCGACTGATCCGGAAGCGGATACCGGGCCGGATCTGACGTCGCCGGAGCTTTACTTCAACCGGGAACTGAGCCACTTGCAGTTCAACGTGCGTGTGCTCAATCAGGTGGAGGATGAGAGTCATCCGCTGCTCAACCGGCTGATGTTTGCCTGCATTTTCAGCAGCAACATGGATGAGTTTTTCGAAATTCGTGTTGCCGGACTGAAGCAGCAGATCAAGTACGGCCGCGAAAGCATCGGACCGGACGGCATGGCGCCGCAGCAGGTCCTGGAGCAGATCGCTGCAGAGGCCCATGTGCACGTGGAGCGGCAGTATGCGCTGCTGAACGATGTGCTGCTGCCCGCGCTGGAGGCCGAAGGCATCCACTTCCTGCGCCGCAGCGAGTGGACCGAGGCGCAACGTGCCTGGATCGAGAACTACTTCGAGAACGAAGTGCGGCCGGTTATCAACCCCATCGGCCTGGATCCGAGCCACCCGTTTCCCCGGCTGGTCAACAAGAGCCTGAACTTCATAACCGAGCTGGAAGGCAAGGACGCCTTTGGTCGTGAGAACGGCCTCGCCATCGTACCGGCTCCCCGCTCCCTGCCGCGGCTGGTCAAGCTGCCCGAAGAGGTGGCGGAAAACGGGACCTGCCTGGTGTTCCTGTCCTCGATCATCCACGAATTTGCCGAACAACTCTTTCCCGGCATGACCGTGAAGGGCATGTACCAGTTTCGTATTACCCGCAACGCGGACCTGGTGCTGGAAGAAGATGACATGGAGGATCTGGCACAGGCACTGCGAGGGGAGTTGCTCAGCCGGCGGTTTGGCGATGCCGTGCGCCTCGAGATCGCCGACAACTGCCCTCAGGAGCTGGAACAGTTCCTGCTCGACGAGTTTGGCCTCAAGCCCCACGAATGCTACCGGGTGGCCGGCCCGGTCAATCTGGCACGCCTGATGGCCGTGCCCGGGCTGGTGAACCGGCCGGACCTGCTATACCCGGCCTTTACGCCTGGATTGCCTCCCGGACTGAAACAGAAGGACAGCCTGTTCGGCCAGATCGCCCGTCAGGACTTCCTGCTGTTGCATCCCTATCAGAGCTTCTCGCCGGTGGTGGACCTGTTGCGGCAGGCAGCGCGTGACCCCGACGTACTGGCCATCCGCCAGACGCTGTACCGGACGGGCAGCAACTCTGAAATCGTTGCGGCACTGGTGGATGCTGCGCGCCGTGGCAAGGAGGTGACAGCCGTCATCGAGCTGCGTGCGCGATTTGATGAAGAATCCAATCTTGAACTGGCCAGCCGGCTGCAGGAAGCTGGCGTGATCGTCGTCTATGGCGTGGTGGGCTACAAGACCCACTGCAAGCTGATTCACATTGTTCGCCGGGAGAAGGGCAAGCTCAAGGGCTATGCGCACCTGGGCACCGGGAATTACCATGCGGGCAATGCGCGCCTGTACACGGATTACAGCCTGTTGACCGCCGACAAGACGATCTGTGAGGATGTGAACCGGATTTTCCAGCAGCTCACCGGCATGTCCAAGGTCATGAAAATCCGCAAGCTGCTGCATGCGCCCTTTACCCTGCACAGCGGGCTCATCAGAAAGATTGAGCGGGAAGCGGAGCATGCGCAGCGGGGCAAGCCGGCATTTATCCGGGTCAAGGTCAATTCCCTGACCGAGCCGAAGATCATTCAGGCGCTGTACCGGGCATCGCAGGCGGGTGTGCAGATTGACTTGATTGTCCGCGGAATCTGTTGTCTGCGGCCCGGTGTTCCCGGGGTTTCCGAGAATATTCGTGTGCGCTCGGTAGTCGGACGTTTTCTGGAGCATACCCGGGTATACTGGTTCCACAATGACGGAAAGGATGAAGTCTACTGTTCCAGTGCCGACTGGATGGTCCGCAACCTGCTGCGGCGGGTGGAGGTGGGCTTCCCGGTCGAGGACAAGAAACTGTCCGAGCGTATTCAGGTCGAGCTGGAGGCACACCTGAAGGATAATCAGCTCAGCTGGATGCTGCATGAAGACGGACTGTATGAGAAGCTGGAGCCCGGCCCCGATGAAGCGGCATTCAATGTTCAGCAATTTCTGCTTAACGCACTTGCGGCCAGCTGAGGAGGCCTGATGTCACAACAGGGAACGTTTTCGCCGGCCTCACGTGTGCTGATCACGCTGGCGGCCTTTGTCATTGTCATCACCGGCATCAAGCAGGCCGAGTCCATCATTTCCATGGTGTTCCTGTCGGCCTTCTTCACCATTCTCTGCACGCCTCCTTTCGTGTATCTGCAGCGCAAGGGCGTGCCGGGCTGGCTGTCCCTGATACTGGTCATCGTGGGGATTACCCTGCTTCAACTGGTGGTCGTATCGGTGTTTGTCTCCTCGGTGGCCGATTTCAAGTCTCAGCTGCCGTTTTACCAGCAGAGACTGCAGGGCATGACCCAGGGACTGTTCGACTGGTTGCAGGCCCGGGGGCTGCCTGTATCAGCCTCCGTGCTCACCAGCTACTTCAATCCCGGCGCGGTGCTCAAGAGTGTGGTCAACATGCTCGGTGGGCTGGGGGCCCTGCTGTCCAATGCGTTTCTCATCGTCTTGACGGTCATTTTCATGCTCGTCGAGGCAGCGTCCTTTCCGGACAAGTTGCACCGGGCCTTCGAGGGGCGACTGGATTTCGGTCCTCTGGATGGCTTCATAGACCGGGTCAAGCAGTACATGTCCATCAAGACACTGGTGAGTCTGGCCACGGGCCTGTTGGTGCTGATCTGGAACTGGGGCTGGGGGCTGGACTATGCCCCGCTGTTCGGCCTGCTGGCCTTCCTGCTCAACTTCATTCCCAACATCGGCTCCATTATTGCTGCCGTGCCGGCTGTGCTGCTTGCCCTGGTGCAGCTCGGTCCGGGCCATGCACTTGTCATTGCCGCCGGGTATCTTGGCGTGAACATCTTCATGGGCAACATGATCGAACCTCGCTACATGGGGCGGGGCCTCGGGCTCTCGACACTGGTTGTTTTCCTCTCCCTGGTGTTCTGGGGCGCGTTGCTGGGGCCGGCAGGCATGCTGTTGTCCGTCCCGCTGACGATGATGATGAAAATGGCGTTGGAAACCAGCGACGATACACGCTGGTTGGCAGTATTGCTGGGCCCTGAGCATGGGCCCCCCGCAACCGGGCCAGAGGATCAGAACGCGGTGGATTCCTGACCTGAACCCCGGGGATGTTGACGCCGTGCCTGGCATCAACCTTCTGCTGAAGGGCTGAGGGAGTCTGACACCTTGCTGGCATGATCCGGTCTCGTGATTGTTCGGATTTTGCACTATGATAGGAGTGACCCTTCGCGCATCAGAAGGGACCCGCCTGCCAGAGGTTGAAGTCGTGGCCACAGGTTGGTGGGCAAGATCAGGAGGATGGCAAGTGAAACTAAAAAACCTCAATAGTTCAGGGTTTCCTTAGGGAGAGCCATCTGTAGAGTCAGGTCCATGCCCCCATTCATTCTCTCAACCAAACTGCACGCGCCGCCGCATCGGTCGGAGTGGTTACGCCGTTCCCGTTTGCTAGATCAGCTTGATGCAGGTTTGTCGCGCAAATTTACGCTAGTTTCCGCGCCGGCTGGTTTTGGCAAAACTACCTTGGTGGTCGACTGGCTGAGAGGGCGGCAACAGCGGTTTGCGTGGCTGTCGCTGGATGAGGCAGACAGCGACGTCAACCAGTTTCTCTCCTATCTCCTTGCTGCGTTGGCATCGCTTGAGGCACCTGGTGTCGGTGCAGCTTCGGTGGCTTTGGATACGGCACAGCCGCCACCACCGGCGCATGTTCTTACTATTCTGCTCAATGCCCTGTCAGCCCTTGAAGAACGTATCGTGCTGGTGTTGGATGATTATCATCGGCTCGACTCGGAAGCGGTCGATCAGGCGCTGGATTTTCTAGTTGAGCGTGCTCCGTCGAGCCTGCACCTGGTGGTAACCACGAGGGAGGACCCATCGCTGCCGTTGGCTCGAATGCGTGCTCGTGGCGAGATGGTGGAGTTACGCCTGAATGAGCTGCGCTTTTCAACGTCCGAGTCGGCAGATTTTCTAAACCAGCTGATGGGCCTGGCGCTCTCGGACGGGGAAGTGGCTGCGTTGGAGCAGCGCACCGAAGGCTGGATCGCCGGGTTGCAGATGGCGGCGCTGTCCCTGCATGGGTGTGACGACAAGGCGGCGTTTATCGAGTCTTTCACCGGCAGCCACCGGTTTGTCCTCGACTACCTGCTTGAAGAGGTTTTACGTCGTCAGCCGGAAGCCGTGCGCGACTTTCTGCAAAAAACAGCCGTTCTGGATCGTTTTAGCGCTTCGCTCTGCAATGCGGTCACCGGTCACAGTGGGCTAGAGGGCAGGGAAGAGGGCAACGCGGAGGAAATGTTGCTGGCGCTGGAACAGCAAAACCTTTTTCTCGTCCCTCTCGACGAAGCTCGGCAGTGGTACCGCTATCACCACCTTTTCGGCGACGTATTGAGGGCGCGAATGCGTAAGGATAAGCCAGCGTTGCAGACGGTTCATCAACGCGCGAGTGCCTGGTTCGAGAACAACGGCTTTCCCGTTGACGCCATTCATCACGCCCTGACTGCCAACGACAGTGAGAACGCGGCCCGACTTGTCGAGCAGGCGTGGCCAGCGCTGCGCCGAAGTAAGCCGGAGCGCATATTCCTCGACTGGATTGCCGCGCTGCCACCTTCGCGTATCAAGGCCAGCCCCGTGCTGTCCTTCCATCGCGGGTTCTGCCTGTTGTCTCAAGACCTCACCGCCGCTGATTCGCCCTTGAGCAAGGCGCAAGCGTGGGTTGATATGGCATGTGACGAAGCAGGTCGTGCCAAGGCAGAACGCGCTGGCATGGTAATCTGCAACGAGGACGAGTTTGCCCAGTTGCCGGGTCTGCTCGGCATCGCCCGTGCCTACCAGTGTGGTGCTTATGGCGACCTCCCCGGCATCGTCCGCAACGCTCGGTGCGCCATGGAACATTTCCCTGCCGGCGATACCTTATGGCGGGGCGCGGCCACCGCACTACTCGGTTTGGCGCAGTGGTCAAGTGGTGACCTGGAAGGCGCGTACGATGCAATTGCCGAAAGCGCCGAAACCATGCGCAAATCCGGGGACCTCGTTTCTTGTCTGGGGGCGCTTTGCTTGTTGTCCGGTATTCGCGGTTCTCAGGGCAGGTTTCGTGATGCCGGAATCATCTGCCAGAAGGCGCTGAAGATTGCTGAAGCTTTCGGCGATCATCCACCACAGGGCACGGCAGATATCCATGTTGAGCTGGCAGAGCTGGCTTATGAGCGCGGGGATCTCGTCGGAGCCGAGCAACACCTGCAAACCAGCCAGGCGATGGAGGATTATACCCGGTTACCCGAAGTGCAGCATCGCTGGTTCATCGTCATGGCGAGGGTCAAGCAAGCACAGGGGAATTTCGATGCAGCCGAAGCCCTACTGGATGAGGGAGCGCAATGCCAGATTATGAGCCCCGCGCCGGAAACGCAGCCCATCTCCGCCTGGATGGCGCGCCTCTGGTTGGCGCGAGGCCGGATCGACAAGGTCCAGCACTGGGCGGATAAAAGCGGCTTGACGCCCGAAGACGAAACCGGCTACCTGCTCGAGTTCCAGCATCTGACACTGGCGCGACTGCTGATTGCCAAATACCGGGATAAGCCGGACGAGCACGAGGCACAGCGCATACTCGGCTTGCTGACACGACTGGCCGTCAGCGCCGAAACCGGCAAACGCCAACGCTCCGTGGCGCAAGCGCATATGTTGAGTGCACTGTTGCACGATACGATAGGCGATGCGCAAACCGCCCGCAACGCGCTGCAACAAGCACTCGACATCGCCGAGCCGGAAAACTACGTGCGGCTATTCGCCGATGAAGGTGAGCCCATGTTGGCCCTGCTGCGGCGCGAGCGTAGACAGATGGAAAGTCCGGCGCTCGTTGATCAAATACTCTCCGGCTTGTTAGATTCGAACGAACCCACGGCCACAGGGGATGGTAACCACTCTTCAGAAGCCCTTCTCGAACCCCTGAGCGAACGCGAGCTACAAGTTCTCCGCCTGCTAGCCAGCGAACTCACCGGCCCACAAATCGCTGAACATCTCTTCGTCTCTCTCAACACGCTTCGTACCCACACCAAAAACATCTACAGCAAACTCGGCGTCAACAACCGCCGCGCTGCTGTGTGCCGGGCAGCGGAACTGAGTCTCACCTGAGTCGTGGGCCGTAGGCGGCCGCAGTCACGCCGGTCTCAATCACCCTCTAAATCACATCATCTGGTGAGGCCAGCTCACCCCATCTCCCCCTAATCTCGTTATCAGCCGGATGGCACAGGCAACAGCCCAGTTCTCCGGCGCTGAGCGGTTTTCAATCGGTGCGATGAACGCGCTGGCCGTTCACGACAAGACGAGGTAATCACAATGAAATCGATAACTACACAGGCTGCTGCGGTGGCGGCAACTCTACTTCTTTCCCTAACTGCGGCGCAGGCCGGTGACTGGAGCGGGAATGTCAGCGGGATGCTTGGCCAGAAATCGCTGGACGACAAGGACTGGCCGGATGCGGACAAGCAGTCTTCCATCGGCATGCTGCTCGACTTCAAGCGTACCGACTGGCCGGTGAGTATTGCCATCGATCTGATGGGTACGGGGGACGAGAACAAACATGGAGCGGACAAGGATGAGGCTTACACCGCCGAGATGAATATTGGCTTGCGCAAGATCTTCACAGTCGACGGCACGTCGTTGCGACCCTATGTGGGGGGCGGTTTTGCTTCCATCTATGCCGAGTCCAAAAGCAGCACAGGCGGCACGACCACGACTTATGACGATACTGCGTCCGGCGGCTGGGTGGGCGCGGGTGCCTATTACGACCTGACACCGAAGTTTCACCTTGGCCTCGATGCCCGTTATTCGCGCGCCGAGGTGCGGCTCAACGGCGAGGACCGGGAAGCCGGTGGCACCAACCTGGCAGTGAGCGCGGGTTACCACTGGTAACCGGTGGTCATGCGCTGCGTAACGGAGGTGCGTCATGAACCATGAACAGACCGGCACAACCGAAACTGGCGGCAGTGGTTTCTACGAAATCCGCATCGAGGGGGTGCTGGACGAACGCTGGGATGACTATTTCTCCGACTTGTCCGTGTCTCCGGTCAGCAGCGGTCAAACGCTGCTAACCGGCAGGCTCCCCGATCAGGCCGCGCTGCACGGTGTGCTGAAAAAGCTGCGCGATCTAGGTCTGGTACTGATTTACGTCCGCCAGATCGACGGCACGCGCTGAGTATCTCGGTCTCTTGTTGTAGGATTTCCCATGAACACAAATAAACGAGACAACGTCGTCATTCCCTCTCTTTTGCTGCTGCTCGGCATGCTGAATATCGCCTCCGGCGCCTTTCAGCTTAGCCTTCTCGCGGAGGGGCCGACGCCGGAAAACCTGAACGGTGATTTTGCATCGCCGCATTACTTCGTTACTCCGATTCCCATCGTGATCCATCTGCTCACGCGGATTGTTTTCAACCTGCTGGCACCACTGCAATTCGTGCACGCGTTGCGGCAGAGGTTTCCGCAATGGCACCGCCGCAGTGGCCATTTGCTGCTGGTGGCGGCACTGGCAGCATCGCTTTTGGCTCTGTGGATGAACCAGTTCTTCCCGCCCTTTGGCACTGGGCTGAAATACCTCGCAATCCTGGTGTTCGGCATTGGCACGCTGATGTCGCTCTACTTTGGGATACGCGCCATCCGCCGGGGTGACGTCGCACGGCACCGCTTGTGGATGTCTCGGGTGATGGCCATTTGCCTTGCGCCTGCGGTCTCCCGGGTCATTTTGCTGCCCCTGTTTGTTTCGCTCGGCGAGCTGAATGTCGTGTTCATCGAGGCCGTGGTCTGGTTCAGCAATGTCTGCAATTTGCTGGTGGTCGAGTGGATTCACTCGCGCCGAAAAGTGATGGCGCCCGCGAACAGGGTGAGGGGGTGGGCGATGAAATGAGTCGAGTCATTTTTCGAGAGATCCGAACCTGAACAACTCTTTGCCTGATCAAATACCCGAAAGGAGCATTGCCATGAAACACCAAACCAAAAC
>RFIV01000179.1 GCA_003695085.1 Gammaproteobacteria bacterium | reverse complement strand
GGGTGATCAGAGTCACCGAAATGCTATTCAGCCCGGCTCGTCCGGGCTGCTTTCTTTCAGTTCATCGTCAAGCCATGCGGCAAATTTGCGGAGAGCGGGCGTTTGGGGAGACTGGGCGGGCCAGGTCAGATAGTACCCTTCATCATCACGAAGAACGTGAGTGCTGGCGATCACCACCTGACCGTCCGCCAGAGCTTGAGTGATGAAGGCCTTGTCCATCAGGCCAATGGCCCCCGGCGTTTGCAGCGCTTCCATGACCTGGGCCGCACCCGGTACGGAAAGTCCTGGTGGTTGCTCGACACAGCGGACGCCGGCCGAGGCAAACCATGCCTGCCAGGCCTCCGGTGTGGCGCTGTTGTGGATCAGTGGTTGCCCAAGCAGGGCCTCGGGTGGCCAGGGTGGATTTTGCCCAAGCGTATCCGGATGGCAGACGGCGACCAGTTGGCGGCTGAACAGAAAGTGTGCTTCGGTCTCCGCCCAGTGGCCTGTTCCCATTCGAATGGCCGCATCAAAAGCGGCTTTTCGGAAGTCGACCAGGGTTGAGTCAGCGATGACAGACAGGTTGATTTCCGGGTGGCGTGCATGAAAACGACTGAGTCGTGGCAGGAGCCAACGTGTCGCAAAGACCGGCGCGACGGACAGCGACAGCCGGTGGTCATCCGCCAGGCGCAAGGCGTGCACACTGGCCTCATGCAGTTGTTCCAGCGGGAGTCGAATGGCCTGAAACAGGCGTTGCCCGCGCTCTGTCAGAACGACGTGCTTATCTCTCCGTTCAAAAAGCGGGTAGCCCAGCAGCGTTTCCAGCTTGCGGATCTGATGGCTCACGGCCGAGGGGGTGACATGCAATACGGTGGCGGCTTCCTGAAAGCTCAGATGCGCCGCGGCCGTGGCAAAGGTATTCAGGGCTGAAAGGGGCAGGTGCTGTCGCATTCACATGAATATACCTCATCTGATAGCGAAAAATAATCCTTTGTCAGCGAATTTTGGTGTCGATAAGCTGAGGAAAATTCATGAAAAGGGGCAGGCAACATGAAATCGGAGGACGGGCAGCCGATCCGGAGGGATGCAAACGGTGGAATCGATATCGCGTACTACCTGCAGCGAGCACGTCGCATGCGGGCCGAGGCGGTGTGGGACTGGCTGAGAAAGGCGGCACCGGCATCCTGCCTGGGGCCAGAGGCCATTATCAAAGATTCTGATAAAAACATTGAGCCATTTGCCTCCTGACGCGAGGCCGGGTCGGGTGTTAGTCTGCGGTTTCATGACGAGACATTGATGCACCAATCAGGAGATATCCGATGACTGAGGCACGTACCATTCTGATCACCGGCGCAACCGATGGGATAGGGCTTGAAACCGCCCGGCGGCTGGCGAGCGAAGGTCACCGGGTGATGTTGCACGGACGCAACGCAGACAAGCTGAAGGCTGCGGTGGAAGTCGTCAGCCAGGCTTCAGGTCATGCGGCAGAGGGGTTTCTCGCAGATCTCTCCGACATGCGGCAGGTGGTCCGGTTGGCCGATGAGGTCATAGCCCGTGTGCCGAAACTGGATGTGCTCATCAACAATGCCGGTATATTCAAGACGCCCGAGACGCGCACCGCGGACGGTCTGGATGTGCGCTTTGCGGTGAATACACTGGCGCCCTGGCTGCTGACGGAGCGCCTCCTTGCCCTTTTGGGACGCGAGGGCCGGGTGGTCAATGTAGCCTCTGCAGCTCAGGCCCCGGTAGACCTGGAGGCGCTGGCCGGCAGGCACAGGAGTGCCGATGACTTCAATGCCTACGCTCAGAGCAAGCTGGCCCTGATCATGTGGACGCGCGACTTTACAGCCTCTCACCCGCAAGGCCCCATGATGGTCGCCGTCAATCCCGGTTCGCTGCTGGCCAGCAAGATGGTGAAGGAAGGGTTTGGGGTGCCCGGAAAGGATATCGGTATCGGAGCGGATATCCTTGTGCGGGCGGCCCTTTCCGACGCATTTGCTCAGGCATCCGGCCGGTATTTTGACAATGACAGTGGCCGCTTTGCCGAGCCGCATCCGGATGCCCTGAGTGGGGCACGTTGCCGCGCCGTGACGGAGGCCATAGAAATGGCCGTCATGGCGCGGTTGAACCGCAACGGCCTCTAGTCGGGAATCTCCAGCACCAGTTTACCCACGTGTTGTTTGGCCTGAAAGACCGTCTGGGCCTCATGGATCTGTTCCAGTGGAAAGGTCTGTGCAACCAGCGGTCGAATGGCACCGGACTCGATGCGTTGAACCAGCCGGGCAAACACGCCGTCGTCCAGCACGGTGCAGCCCAGCAGGGTCTGATCCTTGAGGTAGAGCGTGCGAAGATCCAGCGTCACGGCATAACCGGCAATGGCTCCGGAAACGGCATAGCGACCAAAGGGCCGCAACACCTCCAGCAAGGTTGGCCATGCCGGACCGCCGACCAGGTCAATCACGGCATCCACACTGTTCACACCCAGTGCGTTGACCAGGTCGGCATCCCGATCCAGAAGTTGGTCTGCACCAATGGATTCAAGGACGTCCCACTTTGAACGATGGGCCACGCCCATGACCTCGGCGCCACGATCCTTTGCGATCTGAATGGCGGCCGACCCGACCCCGCCGGAGGCCCCGGTAATCAGCACCCGGTCGCCTTCGCTGACCTGTGCACGCGAGAGAAGATTTTCGGCGGTGGAGTAGGAGCAGGGGAAGGAGGCGAGTTCCACATCCGATAACGGACTTTCGATTCGGTGTGCGTGGCGTGCGGCAACCCGCACATACTGGGCAAAACCGCCATCGCATTCCGATCCCAGATACCAGGGCGTTTCGAGCTCCTGGCCATTGGCTTCCCGGAGGCACGGCTCCACGAGCACGCGTTCACCCACGCGTCCGGAGTCCACACCTTCACCCACCGCCACAATGCGGCCACAAACATCGGCCCCCTGAATCAGGGGCAGTGGCAGCGGGCGGCCCGTCCAGGCGGCGTCTTCGGGGCTGTTCCCTTCTTTCGAGTACCAACCCAGACGGGTATTGATGTCGGTGTTGTTGACGCCGGCGGCGGCAACACGAATCAGCACCTCCCCCGGGGCGGGTTCGGGTACGGGTATATCCTGGCGCAACTTGAGCACCTCCGGTCCGCCGTGGCCGGTGAGTTGAACGCCTGTCATGTGTGTGGGCAATGGGGACATGAAAACTCCTGGTGTGTCTCGAATAGCCCAAGGGTCTCAGACCCTGTCAGATATCTCAAGCGAGGGCCGTCTGTGCGCAACGAGACTTGACGCACCTCCAAAGTAAACTATACAGTGTAGTGTACAAAATGCTGGCAAAAAGTAAACTGTATAGTGTACTATTGAGCAACCTGATGTGACCGAGGTGGCGAGGAGCAGATTTGAGTGCGGCACTGACACGCAGTGAAAAGAAGCGACAGGACATTCTGGCGGCGGCCAAGCAGGCCTTCCAGCAGGAGGGTTATGACAAGACCAGCATGGATCGGATCGCGAAGCTGGCCAGTGTTTCCAAGCGGACGGTCTACAACCATTTTGAAAGCAAGGAAGTGCTGATCATGACGCTGATGGCCGAAATGTGGCAACAGGTCATGCATTCACCGGCCGTGCACTTTAAGCCAGACGTCCCGGTTCGTGAGCAGTTGATTGAGCTGCTCCTTCGTGAAATAGAGGCGATGAGCGATGAGGAGTTTCTGGCACTCAATCGCGTGGCGTTCGGATACTTCTTTTTTGAGCCGGATGCCATGAAGCGTCAGCTCGAGCGCATGGGCGTTCAGGAAACGGCCATGATGAGCTGGCTGAAAGCGGCTTCGGAGTCCGGGCAGCTCAAGCCACTGGACGCGAACCAGGCATCAACGCAGCTGCACGGCCTGATCAAGGCGGAAGCCTTCTGGCCGCAGATGCTTCGCATTGCACCGGTCCTGACTGAGCCGGAGCGTGTTTCACTGGCCGAGCGGTCTGCTGATCTGTTTCTCAGCCACTATCAGGCGTGAGGTCCGTCTCACCACTCGGAGACGGCATGTTCGCGCAGGAAGTCGATCAGCACGCGGATGCGCCGTGCTTTCTGGCTGTGCTGGGGGAAGTACAGGTGCAGTGAGGACAGGGTGGCCCAGTAGTCGGGCAGTACTCTGACCAGGGAGCCGGCCTCCAGGTACTCGCGCATCATGGGGTAGAGCATGACACCGATGCCCATGCCCTTGGCTGTGGCATCCAGCATGACGTCCGGATGATTGACGATCATGGCGGTCCGGCCTTCGACCATGATTTCCTCGCCGGCCACTTCCAGCCGGATTGGAGCGAGCTGATTGGCCGAGATGAAGCGGTAGCGGATGGAATAGTGGTGGCTCAGATCCTGGGGTTCTCGGGGTATGCCATGTGTTTGCAGGTAGTCGGGAGAGGCGACCAGTGCGAGTTTGACCGGGGGTGTAAGTGGCACGGAGACCATGCCTTCTTCCACCTGATGGGCCATGCGTATGCCGGCATCGAATCCTTCCTGAATGAGGTTGATGGTGGCATCGGCGACGGATAATTCCAGTTCGATTTCCGGGTACCGGCGACAGAAGTCCGCGTAGACAGGCTGCAGCAGATGATGAAAGGCGAAGTGAGGAATGGTCAGCCGCAGCTTGCCCGAGGGCACCTGGCTGAGCTCGTTGATCTCGGACAGTGTCTGGTCCAGCTCGGCCACCAGCGGGGCTGCCTTCTCGAAGAGCAGCCGACCGGCATCGGTCAGCTCCATGTGCCGGGTGGTGCGGGTGATGAGCGGCAGCCCGAGCGTGGCCTCCAGGCGCTTGAGGGCCTGGCTGACCGAGGGGGGTGCCATTTCCAGTTTGCGGGCTGCCTGGCGGATGCCACCGGTCTGGGCGATGGCGAGAAAGATCGATAGCTGGTTGTAGGTTGAACTGTTCATGAAAGCATCATACTTACGCAATATTGTTAGTTCAAGTCTAACAAAGAGCTAAAGATTATGAGTATTTAAAAGCATGCTTGCCAGGCGTAGACTGCTGCAGTACGGATCCGGACTGTCCCTGCCCGGCCACCCGGCTGGTCTTTCCAATGCCTTGCAAGCCATTTGAGTCATGTACCTGCTCCACGTGCGAGCAGGGCTACAGGGTGTTGTCTTCGGACGGCCCAAGCTTGATAGAGAAACCGGAGTTGATGATGTCTGCGAGAAACCTGTTCCTGTTCCTGATGCTGT
This sequence comes from Gammaproteobacteria bacterium, assembly GCA_003695085.1. Taxonomy (GTDB): domain Bacteria; phylum Pseudomonadota; class Gammaproteobacteria; order Pseudomonadales; family Oleiphilaceae; genus Thermohahella. Next base: position 4,478 of record RFIV01000179.1, on the reverse strand, counting down.
CGGTGTTGGCAGGCTGCAGTGGGGAAGCACCACCCGCGAGCAAGCCTGGAGCGCCCGCGCGTCCTGCGCAGCCGATTGATGTGGCGGAGGTGCTTTACGTGCCTTATACCCCGGAGTTCACCTTCACCACGAGGCTGGAGGCGCCCAAGGAGGTCGAGGTGCGGCCGCGTGTGAGTGGCGTGATCGAAGCCGTCACCTTTCGTGAAGGTAGCCGGGTCGAGAAGGAACAGGTGCTGTTCAGGATCGATCCACGGCCTTTCCGTGCCGAAGTGGATCGGCTCGAAGCCCAGAGGGCGGCTGCAGAAGTCGCCCTGGCACAGGCAAAAACCGAAGCGGAGCGGGCGAAGGATCTGAAAAAGCGTAACGCCATCTCTGCAGAACAGTTTGAAGCACGCCAGTTTTTGGCGGCTCAGCGCCGGGCAGAGCTGGCGGCTGTGGAAGCCGCACTGGAGACGGCCCGTCTCAATCTGGGGTATACCGAGGTGAAGGCGCCGATTACCGGCCGTGCGTCGCGGGCATTCATCACCGAGGGCAACACCGTTCAGGCCGGCCAGACGGTACTGACCCGCCTGGTCGCAACGGACCGCCTGCATGCCTACATTGATGTCGATGAGCGAACCTGGAACCGGGCCTTCCGTAACGTGACTCAGGACAGCGGCACACCGGCTCGCCTGCAACTCTCCGACAGCACCGGCAATGGCTACGCGGGCGTCATCGATTTTATCGATAATCAGGTCAATCCCCAGACAGGCACCCTGCGTGTACGGGCGGTATTCGAAGCTCAGGACCCGGCGCTGCGTCCGGGAGCCTTTGCCCGCATTACGCTGGCGGCCAGCGAGTCTCGCATGACGGTGATGGTGCCGGACAGAGCCGTGGGAACGGATCTGAAGAACCGCTTTGTGTTGACGGTCAACGAGAAAAATATTCTCGAATATCGACCCGTGGAGCTGGGTGAGCGCGTCGGCAGGCTGCGTGTCATTCTGTCAGGGCTCAAGCCGGGCGAGCGCATCGCTGTCAACGGGCCGGCACGTGTTGGCCCGGGCATGCCCATTGCCCCGCGTGAAGTGAAGCTGGATCCGGGCCAGATGAGCCAGCTGACGCAGCGCCCGGCTGACAAGCCGGCGGCCTGAGAGGATCTGTATCCATGAAGTTCAGTCACTTCTTTATCCAGCGTCCCATCTTCGCATCCATGCTGTCGTTGCTGATCCTCGTGGTTGGCGCGATATCCCTGTTCCGCCTGCCCGTGAGCGAGTACCCGCAGGTGGTACCGCCGACGATCGTGGTCAATGCGAGCTATCCCGGTGCCAACCCTCAGGTCATTGCGGAAACCGTGGCCTCGCCGCTGGAGCAGGAAATGAACGGCATCGAGAACATGCTCTACATGTTCTCCCAGGCAACAGCCGATGGCCGCATGACCCTGACGCTCACCTTTGCGCTCGGTACGGATCTGGACCGCGCCCAGGTGCAGGTTCAGAACCGCGTGAGCAGCGCCCTGCCCCGTCTGCCGGAGGAAGTCCAGCGGCTGGGGGTGGTAGCGGAAAAATCTTCACCCAACCTGACCATGGTCGTGCACCTGTATTCACCTGAGGGTGATCGTGAGATCAGCTACCTGTCCAACTATGCGGATATCTACATCAAGGATGAGCTGGCGCGTTTGCCGGGTGTCGGGCAGGTCCGCCTGTTTGGCGGCGGCAAGTACGCCATGCGCCTGTGGCTGCAGCCGGATGCCTTGTCCTCCCGGGGGCTGACACCGGGGGATGTGGTTGCAGCGGTGCGTGCTCAGAACCAACAGGTGGCGGCCGGCAGTCTGGGCGCTCAGCCCGTGAGCAATGACAGCCAGTTCCAGATTCTGCTGAATGTGAAAGGGCGCCTGCAAAGCCCCGAGGAGTTCGGCAACATCGTGGTACAGGTAGGCGATGACGGGGCCATCACCCGACTGCGGGATGTGGCACGCATTGAGCTGGGTGAAGATTCCTATGCCCTGCGCTCGCTGATCAGCGGCAAGCCTGCCGTGGCCATTCCCATCTTCCAGCGTCCGGGCTCCAATGCCATTGAGCTGTCGGATCAGGTGCGCGCCAAGATGGCCGAGCTGGCTCAAACCTTCCCGCATGGCGTGGATTACAAGATCGCCTACGATCCCACGGTCTTTGTGCGCGGCTCCATTGACGCGGTCATCGACACCCTGCTGGAAGCGATTCTGCTGGTTGTCATCGTGGTGATCCTCTTCCTGCAGACCTGGCGTGCATCCATCATCCCGCTAATTGCGGTGCCCGTTTCGCTGATCGGTACCTTTGCCGTGATGCAGTGGCTGGGGGTATCCATCAATACCCTGTCCCTGTTCGGGTTGGTCCTCGCCATCGGTATCGTGGTGGACGATGCCATTGTGGTGGTGGAGAACGTGGAGCGGAACATTGGCGAAGGGCTGTCACCGGTGGCCGCCACCCGACAGGCCATGAGCGAGGTGACCGGGCCGATCATTGCCATTGCCCTGGTGCTGTGTGCCGTGTTCATCCCGACGGCCTTCATTCAGGGGTTGAGCGGCCAGTTCTACAAGCAGTTCGCCCTGACCATCACCATTTCCACCGTGATTTCGGCATTCAACTCGCTGACGTTGTCTCCGGCTCTGTCCGCGTTGTTGCTCAAGGGGCATGATGCCAAGCCCGACGTGCTGACCCGCTTCATGAATGCGGTGTTCGGGTTCTGGTTGTTCCGTCCCTTCAACTGGTTGTTCGAACGTGCCGGATGGGCCTACGAGGGGCTGGTCAAGCGCCTGATCCGTTTCGGCATCGTGGTGGGCATTCTCTATGTCGGACTGATTGGCGGCACCTTCAAGCTGTTCCAGATGGTTCCTGGCGGGTTCATCCCCATGCAGGACAAGCAGTACCTGGTGGCGATTGCCCAGCTGCCGGACGCAGCCAGTCTGGACCGGACTGAAGCCGTGATTCGCGAGATGGAGCAGATTGCCCTGCAAACGCCGGGCGTGGAACATACCGTGGCATTCCCGGGGTTGTCGGTCAACGGCTTCACCAGTGCCACCAACAGCGGCATTGTGTTCGTGACGCTCAAGGATTTTGACGAGCGCCAGGACCCGCGGTTGTCGGCCTTTGCCATTGCCGGGCAACTGAACATGAAATTTGCCGGGATTGATGAAGCCTTTGTGGCCGTGTTTCCGCCGCCTCCCATTCTGGGGCTGGGCACCACCGGAGGCTTCAAATTGCAGATTGAGGATCGGGGGAACCTGGGTTTCGAGGCGCTCTTTGCCAACCTGCAGAAGGTGATTGGTGAAGCACGCAAGGATCCGGCACTGACGGGCCTGTTCTCCACCTTCCGCATACAGGTGCCGCAGATGGACATCGAGGTGGACCGTGAACAGGCGCTGCTGCAGGGCGTGCCCCTGGAGCGGGTGTTTGAAACCCTTCAGGTCTACCTGGGTTCGGTGTATATCAACGACTTCAACCTGTTCGGGCGCACCTATCAGGTGAGGGCGCAGGCCGATGCCCAGTACCGGACCGATCCGGATCAGATCCTGCGCCTGGAAGTGCGCAACACTGCCGGACAGATGGTGCCCCTGGGTGCCCTGCTGAAGGTGACACCGACGATCGGGCCGGATCGGGTGATGCACTATAACGGCTATCCCAGTGCGGAACTGAACGGTAATCCCGCGCCGGGGTACAGTTCGGATCAGGCCCGGGATGCCATCGAGCGCATTCTGGAGGCCAACCTGGATGAAGGGCTCGAGTTCGAGTGGACAGAGGTGACCTATCAGCAGATCCTGGCGGGCAACACCATGATCTACATCTTCCCGCTGGTGGTCCTGCTGGTATTCATGGTACTGGCGGCGCAGTATGAAAGCCTGACGCTGCCCATGGCCATCATCCTCATCGTGCCCATGACCATCCTTTCGGCGCTGGCCGGGGTGTGGCTGATGCAGGGTGACAACAACATCTTCACACGCATTGCGCTCATTGTGCTGGTGGCGCTGGCCTGCAAGAACGCCATCCTGATGGTCGAGTTTGCCCGGGACAGCCGCAATCAGGGCATGTCCCGGCTGGAGGCCATTCTGCGTGCCTGCCGCCTGCGTCTGCGCCCGATCCTGATGACGTCCATCGCCTTCACTGCCGGCGTGGTGCCGCTGGTGCTGGCCAGTGGGGCGGGTGCGGAGATGCGGCATGCCATGGGCGTGGCGGTGTTCTCCGGCATGATCGGCGTGACCGTCTTCGGCTTGCTGTTCACCCCGGTCTTCTATATGGCCATGTCGGCGCTGGAGCGGCGCACGCCGGCCGAGCAGGAGGCTGCAATTCAGTCCGAACGTTGATAGCTGAACGGGCGTCCGGCGCCCGGTACCTTGCATGGACACCTGCCTCTTGCAGACGGGCAGGTGATTTCAGCCCCGGTTCCCCACCGGGGTTTTTTTGTTCGGCCCGGCAAGTTCAAACGCCTTGAGCCGCTGTCTACTCAGGGCCTTCTCTCACTACAAT
>RFIV01000178.1 GCA_003695085.1 Gammaproteobacteria bacterium | reverse complement strand
GCATCTGTCAGCGTCGCCGGGCCATCCTTGAGATGTGCCCACTCCGCTTCAACCTTGTCGGCGAAGGCTTCCGGGCCGAGTGCCTTGACCAGAATCTTGATACGGGCCTTGTACTTGTTGTCACGCCGTCCATATCGGTTGTAAACGCGCAGGATGGCGTCCAGATAGGTGAGCAAGTGATGCGCCGGCAGGAACTCGCGAATGGCGCTGCCCAGAATCGGTGTGCGGCCCAGGCCGCCACCCACCAGCACGCGGAAGCCCAGCTCACCCTTGTCATTGCGCACGATTTGCAGGCCAATATCGTGGACCTGAATGGCGGCACGGTCCGAGCGCGGACTGGCGTTGACCGCGATCTTGAACTTGCGCGGCAGGAAGGCGAATTCCGGGTGGAAGGTGGACCATTGCCGGATAATTTCACACCAGGGCCGCGGATCCGTCACTTCATCGGCAATCACACCGGCAAACTGATCGGTGGTCGTGTTGCGGATACAGTTCCCGGACGTCTGAACCCCGTGCATTTCAACTTCGGACAGCTCTTCGAGAATATCCGGCACATCTTCGAGCAGCGGCCAGTTGAACTGAACATTCTGGCGGGTTGTGAAGTGTACATAGCCCTTGTCATAGTCGCGGGATATGCGTGCCAGGTGCCGTACCTGCGTGCTGTTGAGCATGCCGTAGGGAATGGCAATACGCAGCATCGGCGCATGGCGCTGCACGTACAGGCCATTTTGCAGGCGCAACGCCAGAAACTTGTTCTCGTCCAGCTTGCCGGCCAGATAGCGTTCAGTCTGATCACGGAACTGGCGCACGCGTTCCTTGATCAGCGTACGGTCGTGGTCGTCGTATCGATACATAGGGTCAGATTCGGGTCAGTTTACTCATCAGGGTGAAGAACGATAGCAATATCGCCTTATAATTAAAAGAATTAGTTATCTATATCTTAATAACCAAAGGTGCTGATATCGGGAAGGGTAACTTCCGTGCGGCGCACATCATTGCACGCCGCCCGAAGCGACCACGCGGGAGACAATCCACATCAGTACGAGGACGAAGCAGACGGTAAACACGATACCGGCCACGACATACCGCCAGGGTGAGCGGGACTGAAAATCCTCTTCCTGCACCTGGCTGCTTTGTACGCCAAAGGCCGCACCCAGCACGGACCTGATCAAACCTGTCCGGCGCTTTTTTCGGCCGGGCTCTGGTGTACTCATGGTGCCTTACTCCGGTTCATAGCCAAGGTTGGGGGAGAGCCAGCGCTCAATCTCGCGCAGCGATATGCCCTTGCGCCGTGCATAATCCTCCACCTGATCCTTCTGGATCTTGCCGACAGCAAAATAGCGTGCCTCCGGATGGGAGAAGTACCAGCCGGAAACCGACGCGGCGGGCATCATCGCAAAATGCTCGGTGAGGGCCATGCCGGCGTTGTTCCCGGCATCCAGCAGATTGAAGAGCTTGCGCTTCTCCGTATGATCCGGGCAGGCCGGATAGCCAGGAGCAGGGCGGATGCCCCGGTATTTCTCCCGGATAAGGTCGTCGTTTTTCAGATGTTCATCGGCAGCGTAGCCCCAGAATTCCTTGCGTACCCGCTCATGCAGGTGCTCGGCAAAGGCCTCTGCCAACCGGTCGGCAAGTGCCTTGACCATGATCGCGCTGTAGTCATCATGGGCCGCCTCGTACTCTTTTGCCATCTCTTCAGCACCGATTCCGGCTGTGACGGCAAAGGCGCCAATCCAGTCCTGCACACCGCTTTCCCTGGGCGCCACATAGTCAGCCAGACTGAAAGTGGGCGCATCCGGATTGCGTTCGGTTTGCTGGCGCAGGTGATTCAGTGTCGTCAGCACCCTGTCAGGGTGTTCGGGATCATAGACCTCGATATCATCCGATCCTACGCGCGCAGCCGGGTACAGGGCGAAGACACCGCGAGCCTTGATGCGTCCGGAATCAATCATGTGGCGCAACATCTTCTGAGCATCACTGAAGAGTGTGCGTGCGGCTTCACCCACCGTTTCGTCTTCCAGTATGCGCGGATACTTGCCCGCCAGATCCCAGGAAATGAAGAACGGGGTCCAGTCGATGTAATCGACCAGCGTGTCCAGCGGATAGTCCTCCAACACCGTAAGGCCGGGCTTGACCGGGGCAGGGGGCGTATAGGTGGACCAGTCGGTGCTGAACGCGCGTGCCTTGGCTTCTTCGTAGGTGAACACCCTGCGGGCGTTGGGCCGGGCCTGTGCCCGACGCTCCCGGACCTCTTCGTATTCCGCCCGCACTTCACGCACCAGTTCGTCCTTGAGCGTATCGCTGATCAGGCGCGTGGCGACACCCACACTTCGGGACGCGTCGGTCACGTATATGGTGAGGTCGTTCTTGTATCGCGGCTCGATCTTGACAGCGGTATGGGCCTTGGACGTGGTGGCGCCCCCAATCATCAGCGGAACCTTCATGCCGCGCCGCTGCATTTCGGACGCCACGTGCACCATCTCATCCAGGGACGGCGTGATCAGGCCACTCAGGCCGATGATGTCGACGTTTTCCTTTTCGGCTGTATCCAGAATCTTTTCACAGGGCACCATGACCCCGAGATCGATGACCTCAAAGTTGTTGCACTGCAACACCACGCCGACGATGTTCTTGCCGATGTCGTGCACATCGCCCTTGACGGTGGCCATCAGGATCTTGCCCTTGGCTTCCTGCTTGCCATCCTTCTCCGCCTCGATATAGGGGATGAGATGGGCAACTGCCTGCTTCATCACCCGGGCGCTCTTGACCACCTGGGGGAGGAACATCTTGCCGGCGCCGAACAGGTCGCCCACCACGTTCATGCCGCTCATCAGCGGGCCTTCGATCACCTCGATGGGGCGGGCCGCTTTCAGCCGGGCCTCCTCGGTATCCTCGACAATAAAGGTGGTGATCCCCTTGACCAGCGCATGTTCCAGCCGCTTTTCAACCGGCCAGCTGCGCCACTCCAGGTCCTCGACCTTTTTCTGCTGGCTGTCGCCCCGGTAGTTGTCCGCGATTTCCAGCAGGCGCTCCGTGGCATCATCACGCCGGTTGAGCACGACATCTTCCACGCGCTCCCGCAGCTCGGGATCAATCTCGTCATAGATCACCAGCTGCCCGGGGTTGACGATGCCCATGTTCATGCCGGCCTGAATGGCGTGGTACAGGAAGACCGAGTGAATCGCCTCGCGCACCGGGTCGTTGCCCCGGAAGGAGAAGGACACGTTGCTCACCCCGCCACTGACGGAGGCGTAGGGCAGGTTTTCGCGAATCCAGCGCGTGGCATTGATGAAGTCCACGGCATAATTGTTATGCTCATCGATCCCCGTGGCCACGGCGAAAATGTTCGGATCGAAGATGATGTCTTCCGGTGGAAATCCGATGCCGGTGAGCAGCCTGTAACTGCGCTCGCAGATTTCAATTTTGCGCTCGAAGGTATCCGCCTGCCCCTGCTCATCGAAGGCCATGACGACCACCGCCGCGCCGTAGCGCATGCACAGGCGTGCATGGTGCAGGAAAGCCTCTTCGCCTTCCTTGAGCGAGATGGAGTTCACCACGGCCTTGCCCTGTGTGCATTTCAGGCCCGCTTCGATCACCTCCCACTTGGACGAGTCGACCATCAGCGGAACGCGGGCAATGTCCGGTTCCGAGGCAATCAAGTTGAGGAAGGTCTGCATGGCTTCGGCACTGTCTAGCATGCCTTCGTCCATGTTCACATCAATGACCTGCGCCCCGTTTTCGACCTGATCCCGCGCCACATCCAGCGCTTCCTCGAATTTTTCCTCCTTGATCAGGCGCAGGAACCGGCGCGAACCGGTGACGTTGGTACGCTCACCCACGTTGACGAAGTTGATCTCCGGGGTGTAGATGAACGGTTCCAGACCGGAAAGCCTCAGCGTCGGTGTCGGCTTGGCAGGCTTGCGGGCAGGGAAGGGGCTGACGGCTTCGGCAATCGCGCGAATGTGATCTGGCGTGGTGCCGCAACAGCCGCCGATAATGTTGATCAGACCATCCTGGGCAAAGCCTTCCAGAATCGCAGCCATCTCTTCCGGCGTTTGATCATACTCGCCGAATTCGTTGGGCAGACCGGCATTGGGGTGGGCGCTGACGTGTACCGGCGCAATGCGTGACAGGGCCTCCACATGCGGTCGCAGCGCATCCGCACCCAGTGCACAGTTCAGGCCGATGCTCAGAGGGCGCGCGTGTGCCACGGAAATCCAGAAGGCTTCGGCGGTCTGACCCGAGAGTGTGCGGCCGGACGCATCCGTAATGGTGCCGGAGATCATGATCGGCAATTCGCGGCCACTGTCCTCGAAGTACTGTTGGACCGCAAAAATGGCTGCCTTGGCATTGAGCGTATCGAAAACGGTCTCGATCAGGATAATGTCAGCGCCGCCTTCAGCCAGCCCTTTGGCCGCTTCATAGTAATTCTCGGCCAGCTCGTCAAAGG
>RFIV01000177.1 GCA_003695085.1 Gammaproteobacteria bacterium | reverse complement strand
GTGATGACCAGAGGCTCTCGCCGTTCAGACAAGGTGCGGACCACTTCCGAGGCGTGGGCTTTCAGATAGCTGATGGGCTTGATCTGGCTTGACAGCTTCATGTTCTCTCTCCAATGCACGGACCAAATATAGTCCTCAAACAGGTCAACGTCCATGGCAGCGTGATCATACCCCCTGTACAGGCACCTCTGTCTCCCCGACCTGGCCTGCAAACAGGTGTTCCGTGATCCGCTAACGCGCCTCCTTTTTCTGCTTGCGCTTCTCGGCCCGCCATTCCCACGGTGGCTGGCGCTTGGCTTCCGGCAGTCCCCAGAGGCCCCGCCCTGCCTTGCGGGCGGCCTCTTCCAGTTTCAGCAGCGATTCATCCACCAGATACTTCCGATACACCCACGCATGGCCTGACTGCACCATGTCGGCATTGACCCAGCGAGCCGCTTCGTCCCGCGCCTCTTCCTTGGGCAGAAACAGGTTGGCGACCAGCCGGCCATACCGGTCCACGTCCATGACTTCCACTTCCACCCGCTTGCGAAACACCCGGTCGGCCAGCGCCTGCCGGGCCTTGTCACCCCAGGGCTGTTTCTTCTCGGGAGTGTCAATCTGTGCCAGGCGCACCTTGTATTGCACCTTGCCCGCCTTGCAGGGTGCGCGCAAGGGATGACAGGGGCGCGGTGTCACGATCTTGACCGTATCCCCGTCCGACACACCCACCACCTCCGCCTCGAAGGTCCAGGCCATCGATGCCGTGGCCAGCAGGCTCAGACATATCCCCACCGCAAGCGGGATCAGTCCACGCCCGTTCATCATGCGGCTCGTCGGTCGCTCAGTGTTCACGCAGGTATCCTGTTATCGTTCGGTAAACGTTGTGCCCAGGCTCCTGGGCTCGTTGAAGCCGGGCCCTCAAAAGGGCGACGACGCCTGATGGCAGCAGACCTGCCCGGTGTCCTCGTCAAAGTTGACCTGGCAATTGCGGATCAATGCCTCCCTCAGGCGCTGCCGCGCACGCAGCAAACGACTCTTGGCTGCAGACAGCCTGAGCCCCTGTGCTTCCGCGTATGCCCGAACGGTCTGCCCCTGCAGGTCACAGGCTTCCAGAATGGCCCGGTCATCTGCCGACAGTTGGGGCAAATTGCGCAAAATGCAGGCATCCAGCTCGTCTACGGGGGCACGACCGGATTCCGGCGCATCGCTGAAGTCAACGGAATCGGCGGCCGAGAGGTCCGCTACCGGTTTCTGGCGGCGAACATGGTCCACCAGCGTGGTGCGCGCCACCCGATAAAGCCAGGCGCGGGGGTTCTCCAGCTCACAGAAGGCCTGTCCCTGACGCATGGCCTTCAGGAACACGTCCTGCAGCACATCTTCAGCCTGAAAGCCTTCCCGGAGCTGCCCAATGAGGAAACGCCGCAACTCATGCTCGTGGTCAGCCCAGGCACGGGTCACACATTCAAAGGGAGCCGTCGTCATCGTTTTTCCTGTGTCATCGGGAATTTCTCGGCTCTTACAGTATACATCAGCTCCGGGTTGCCCCACGACTGAATCCGCACCAGCTTACCTGAATCCTTTTGGCCTCTCGCGCGTCTTACTCTCATCAACCTATCAGATCGCAGGAGAATCGATCCATGCGCCGTATCACGCTTATCAGCCTCATTGTCATGTCCGGCGCCCTGGCCGCCGGCGGGGTACGCCTCATTCAGGCCAAAAAAGCCGAAGAGGCACACATCCCTCCTGCAGCCTCCTACGCGCTGGTGGTGCCCAGCCAGATTGCACGGTCACAGCACGTTGAACTGACCTTGCCCTATCTGGCAGAAGTGCAAACCGACTCGGATATCCGGATCGCATCCAAGGTGACCGCCCGTGTCCTGATGATTCTTCCGGTCGGTACAACGGTTCATGAAGGTGACGTCATTGCCAGGCTGGACGCTTCAGACCTCAAGGCCAGGCGCGCTGCACTGCAACAGCAGATAGAAGGCATCAACAACCAGATTCGTGCCCAGAAAGCGTCTCTTGACGCCTTGATCAAAACACACGAACGCAATACCCGGCTGCTGGCCATCAATGCCATTTCCCGCGACCGTTATGATACCGAGGCCGCCCGGATCGAGGCATTGCGGGCCAACCTTGATGCGTCGAAATCCAAAACTGAAGAACTGCGCGAGAAAATCCGGGAAGTGGATGACACCCTGACATACACCGACATCCGGGCCCCCATGGGCGGGGTGATCAGTGCGACAACGGTCAACAACGGCAGCACGGCCACGGCCGGGCAGCCGCTTCTCACCCTGTCCGGAGGCGACCAGCGGCGCCTGGTGGTGCGTGTCCCCCACGAACAGCGGCCGAAGCAACTCATCTGGGAAGATGAAACCTGCTCGCTCACGCCGCTTGGCACCACGTATCACGGACTGGATGAATACAGTTGCGCCGTCCGTACACTGGTGCCGGCCGGGAACCGGGTCGAGGTGTCTCTGGTCGTCTATTCAGGAGACAGCCTGCTGCTCCCGCATGATGCTGTCCTGGCCATCAATGGTCGCCATGAGGTACTGGTTCTGGAAGGGGACCAGGCCCGTCCGGTTCCCGTCACCATCGAAGCCGAGGGGGTTGAAGGGTATGCCACTCAGAGCCTGAGGCCCGGTACACGCTACCTTGTCGCCAAGCCCGACATCCTGCTCCAGGCCAAGGCCGGGGTCAGGATTCACACAGCGTCCCCGGATGCCTGAGGAGAGATACCATGTTCGAGTATTTCTACCGCCGCCCCTATCTCACCTTCTCACTGATTGCCGGCTTCTTCATCATCGGCATCATGGGCCTCGTTGCCATGCCCAAAAACCTGTTTCCCGATGCAGAACGCCCAACGGTGGTCGTCATCACCAATATTCCCGGCGCGACGGCCAAGGTGGCTGCAGCGACCGTATCCAAACCCATCGAGCAGGAAATTTCCCGGCTCGGCATGGTGCGTGATGTCAGCTCCGTCAACGTTGCGAATTTTTCCATCGTCAAAGCCGAGTTTGAATACGAAAAAGGTCTGGATGCGGCGGCTGTCGATGTCAGCAACGCCTTGTCAATCGCCAGAAGTCGCCTGCCCAGCGGTGCCAACCCGGCCATCTATACCTCGGGCGCTTTTACCCTGCCCGTCGAGGTGGTGACGCTGACACCCAGGGACGACAGCCTGACACTGCCCGACCTGCGCAAGCTCGCCGACAGCTTCATCAAGCCCTATCTGCTGAGCAAACCGGCTATCGGCAATGTGGAAGTCTTTGGTGGCTACCAGAGCGCCATCAACATTGCCATTGATCCGCTCAAGGCCAAACGCTACGGCCTGAACTTCTCGCAGGTCGCCAGCCTGATCAGTGCCACAGACAAGGACATGCCCCTCGGGTTTGTGAAAGGCAAGGAAGGTTTTTACACGCTCACCTACTACGGCGACCAGGCCAATGCAGACCAGCTCAAACAGATGCATGTGGCGCCCAATGTCCAGCTGGCGGATATCGCTGAGGTCGAGTGGGGTTATCAGAAGCGTTTCAGCGGCTATCTGGGCAACGGCCGGGAGGGGATTGCGCTGGCCATCCAGCGTGCACCGGGCGGCAGCGTTCTGGATGTCAGCAAAGCGGCACGGGCAGAAATTGAGACGCTGAAGTCGCGTTATCCCAGGGTGGAATTCAGCATCAGCGACACGCAACGCGATCTGGTGGAAACGGCCAATACGAACATGCTTGAAGCGCTGCGCGACGCCATTATCTACACGCTGATTGTACTGCTGTTCTTTCTGGGCAACCTCCGCGCCATTATCGCCGCCGGCCTGTCCATTCCGATGGTGTTCTTTGGCACCATTGCATTTATCTATCTCATGGGCGGCGAGCTCAATATTGTGGTCTATACCGCCATCATCCTTGCACTGGGCATGCTCGTGGACGATGCGGTCGTCGTATTGGAGAATATCGAGCGCCATCTGGGAGAGCTCAAGGAGGACCTGCAAACCGCCATCGAGTCCGGTACCCGTGAAGTCCTGTCTCCCATTTTCGCCGGAACCATCGCCACCATTGTCATCATGTTTCCATTGATGTTCGTGGGGGACTTCCCGCAGCACATCTTCCGGCCATTGATTTCCACCCTGATCATTGCACTGTTGGTGTCCTGGTTCCTGTCCATTACCTTCATTCCCAAGCTGTCGGTATATCTGTACCGAAACGGTACAGGCAAGACGCGTATCGAACGGGGCTTTGAAAGCCTGTATCAGCAGACCTTCGGCCGCCTGATAGTCCCTTATCTGGGTATCCTGAAATTTACCCATGGGGGGCGCACACTGGTGCGCAAACTGCTCCTCACCCTGATGGTCCTGGCGATCCTGATTCTCAGTGTCAAGAACATCATGCCGCTGATCGGCAAGGATTCCATGCCGCCCATGGACACCGGCATCATCAAGGGTCATGTCGTATTCAGCGCCAATGACCGGGTCGAAGATGCCGAACGCAAGCTTCGCCCCTTCCTCGAGTGGTTGCACCAGCAGCCGGAAGTGGTCATGAGCTCGGTCGCTCTCGGCTCCGAAGCCGGTGTCCTTTCTCTGGGCAGTGGCAATCTGCCAGCAGAAGCCACCTTTACGGTCAGTGCCGTCAACCGATTCGAACGAAAACGCTCGCTCTGGGAGCTGGAAGACGCGATTCGTGACCGGTTGCACCAGTTGCCTGGTATCAAGGCCGCAGATGTGTTCGACTTCGGCGCCACAGCCCTGAGCTCCATCAAGGCACCGGTGGATATCCGGATCAAGTCAGGCGACTACGAACACCTGCCCGAGGCAGCAGAAAACGTTCGCAGAGCTCTGGCGTCGGTACGCGGCCTGACCAGCATCACCCAAAGCTGGGACAGCGGCTTTACCGAGATTGCCATCGACATCGACACCAACAAGGCCCTGAGCTATGGCCTGACTCCTGCCGCCATTGCGCAGCAAATCCCGGTTCGGGGGCAGGTGCTTTCGCTCAGCGGCAATCTGGCGTCCATGGGCACCCAGTATGTGCGTCTGTATCTCAAGGGCCGCTTCGGCAAGGATATCCACAGCCTCAAGTCCATGCTCATCCGGACCCCCAACGGTGAAGAACTCCCGTTGCTCGCACTGGCGCGTGTCGAAACTCGCTTTACGCCACCGAAAATTGAACGTGACCAGATGCTCTACAGCATTGATGTCAGCGGTTATCGTGCCACCCGGCCCGTCACCCATCTGACTGCGGATGCACAAGCCGCGATCGACAAGCTGGACATGCGGGGCTTTACGGTCAGTCAGGAAGGTGACATTGTCTCGCTTGATGACAGCTTCCAACGCATGATTCGCGCCATTGGCACCGGCGTGCTGATACTCACTCTGACCCTGATCGTGATTTACCGCTCTGTCCGGCTCGGGCTGATCATGATTGTCGTCTTGCCACTGTCCCTGATCGGGGCGTCCTGGGGGATGCTGATCTTCGACAAGCCGAGCTGCATGCCCAGCCTGATCGGAATACTGCTGTTGTTTGGTATCATCATCAAGAATGCGGTGCTGCTGGTCGACTTCTATCAGGATTTTCGCCGTCGGGAATCACCCTTTGAAAGTGCTCTGGAAAGCGTCCGTGTTCGCTTCAGACCGGTCATGATGACGGCTTTCGGCACCATCGCCGGGATGATTCCTATCGCACTGGAACAAGCTGTCGGTCTCGAGCGCCTGTCACCCCTCGCCGATGTCGCAGTGGGTGGACTGATCGTCGGGACCTTGCTGACCCTGATTTACGTGCCCATGTACGCTTACAGCTTTGACAGGGATTCGCGCCCTGTCCTTGACGGGGAGTCCGCCTGATATGAATGAAAAACACTACAGTAACCGCACAGGATGGTTGCGCGCCGCTGTTCTGGGTGCCAATGATGGCATTGTTTCCACCGCCAGCCTGATCGCCGGGGTTGCGGCAGCAGCCCATAGCCGTGAGGAAGTGATGCTGGCGGCAGTTGCCGGCATGGTAGCCGGTGCGCTGTCCATGGCTGCAGGGGAGTACGTGTCCGTCAGCTCGCAGAAGGATACCGAAGAAGCTGACCTGGCCCGGGAAAGGCGGGAGCTGGCGAGCTGTCCCGAAGCCGAGCAGGCCGAACTTGCCACCATTTATCGTTCACGGGGGCTCAGCGAGCCCCTTGCACGGCAGGTTGCGGAAGCGCTGATGGCCCACGATGCACTGGATGCCCATGCCCGTGACGAACTCGGAATCAATGAACTTTCCCGGGCCCACCCGGTCGTCGCCGCACTGTCCTCGGCGGCGTCCTTCATGGCCGGTGCCTTCATGCCAGTGCTCGTGACAGCGGTGACGCCCCTGGCACAGATCCCTTTGGTGGTGTCTTTGAGCTCTCTGCTGGTATTATCCATGCTGGGATTTATCGCTGCCCGAACAGGTGGTGCCCACCCGCTACGGGGCGCCCTCAGAGTCCTGCTGCTGGGGGCACTGGCCATGGGGGCAACGACGCTTATCGGCCACCTGTTTGGCTTGACCGTGACCTGAGGATGCGTGGTCATGACCGATACCTCACAGGAAGACAGTCCTGCCCCTCTCTCACTCCGGCTCGTTGCCAGAGGGGAGGGCGCCATTCGAATGGAAAAGCGCCTGAAGTGCGCCAGCCGGGCCACCGGGATCCCCGTCCGCCTGCAGACAGAGCCCGGAGATGTGGGTGAAATTCAGCTGTGGATGCGAGATACGTTGCTTGCTGAGGGGCTTCTCTCTGCCGAGGCACTGGATCGCCTTCTGCGCCAACTGTCCATTGGCTAGCACGTGCAGGGCAACCTCTGCACGCTGAATTTGACCCACAGCATTCAGCGCAGCGGGCAACCATGCTATCTTCACCCACCAACAGATCCCGACCTGACCAAGGAGATCACACACCTC
>RFIV01000176.1 GCA_003695085.1 Gammaproteobacteria bacterium | reverse complement strand
GTTGTCAGCCAGGTTGGCGCCCGGATCCGGCACACCATCACCATCGGTATCATCACCCGCCTGATACTGCACGGCTTTCAGGTCAAGGGTAAAGTTTGCACCGGCCTGGGTATAGACCGGGCCTGTTGCCCCCGTCGCCCCGGGATTGCCCACAGCGGTCGCGGAGAGCCCGAACGGCCGCACCACCCAGGGGGAGCTGGTGGCCGTCGAATCGATGGCAAGTGGATTGCCCGCCGTATCCTGCACAAAGCCGCTGGTATCATCCCGCAGGTTCAGGGTGTATTTACCCACGTCCGTCGTTTGCAGGGTCAGCGTCCCGACCCCATTGTTGAAGGTCATGTCCAGATTGTTGCCAGCCGGCACGGCATTGGGCAGCGTGGCCGTGCTGGCTCCGGCCACGGAGGGTGCTGCGCCGCCCGGATCGGCCGCATCCCGTGTCAGCCAGGCCTTGAGGCTGTAGGTGCCGTCGTAGCCGGTGGCAATCGCGCAATTGCCCGTGGAGGGATCCTTGCGCCACAAGGTGGCCAACAGGGCGTGATCTCGCCCGGCGACAACGTCATAGCCCAGGCTGTCCGTACTGTCGATGACAAAGGCGTTGTCGAGAAAGGCGATGGGACTGCTGGTCGCGCTGACGCCCGCCGATGCGTCGTTCACCGTCACGGTCAGCTGGTCCGCATGGCTGTTGGCCAGTGCCAGCGTCACCACGCCGCTGTCCGCACTATCGAAGGTATAGGAGGCCGCGCCGTTGTCATCCGTGTCCGGATTCGGAGACAGCGTGCCGTTGCCCGTGGTGACCGACCAGTTACCATGCGCGGAAGAGGTGGTCAGGTCAACGGTTCCGGTGTAGTCTGTCTTGGTCACGCCTCCTGCACACTGTGCCGTGACAGTCAGCGAAGCAAAATTGGTCGGGCAGGTTAAAGCACTTGTGCTGGCGGAAAGACTGAAGCCGGTCAGCGTGCAACCGCCACAAAGTCCGCCAAAGTCTGTCAGTGCCAGCGATGCCCCATCATACTCGATAGTTGTGTTCTTACCAATATCCAGAGTATCTGCCGTCAGCGCGCCTTTGATCAGACTGTTTTCATCCACACGTACATTTGCCCGACTGTATACAAAAGCGTTGACGCTATTATTTTTACCGAACCGTATATCTCCATATGCATAAATCACCAAGTGACTTGGGTCACGCGATTTGTTGGCCGCCAGTTTGTCGCCAAAGTGGGAGTTCTGAAGCAGAATTAACCTGACAGTCCCGCTCCCGATAACTTTGATGGTGACATTCTTCGCGCCAAGATTACTCTTATTGATGTAGTAATCTCCCTTAACGAGATTCAGTACCGCGTTATCACTGAGCTTCAATTGGTTGATATAAAACGGCGCAACACCCGCCGCCACATTCAGTGTGGCATTTTTTTCCACTGATACGATGTCATAGTCGCGTTGATTGCCCGCGCCCAAGGTGCCCGTACCATTTTTGGGCACCGAAAGGTTTATCGTGCCATTTGTCGCTGGAAAGGGGCCCGGGCTCATTGCCGCAACAGGTGCCGTCGGATCCGCGACACAGGTCTGACCATTACAGACCACTCCTGACTTGGCAGATATACTACCCACAGGCAAGCTGGCATCCGGCCCGATTACAGTCACATTCTTGTCCATACTCAGCGTGCTCTTAGTGGGACTGGCGAGTGCATCCGTAAAACTTGCAGCACATCCTGTCGAGGGTGCACAGGGATGACTATCGTTCATCACCTGACGGATCTGGCTACTGGTCAGAACCGCAGAGTACACGCGGACCTCATCCAGCGTTCCGTTGGCAGAGCTGGCAGGAGCTGCATAGGTCGAAGCATTATCACCAAAGTGCAGAGTCCCCAGATTGCCCAGCACGCCATTGGTATTGAAAGTCTGGGAGGCCGCCTGACTACCATTCACATAAAGCGTCATCTGATCCGCAGGCAGATTCCATACAATGGCCAGATGAACCCAGGTGCCCGCTGTAAAACTCTGTACAGGCGTATCCAGCCTGAAGTCACGATCCGCTGTATCTTCCAGAGCGAATCGCAAGCTGCCATTCGCACGTTTGGCCAGAAAGAAATACTTGTCATTGGCATTTCCCAGAACATCAGTACTGGCGTCCACCAGAGTACGGTCGACGCCATCTGACCAGCTGTCTGTGCTCCGGTACCAAAAAGCAATCGTCCCCTCATTGCCCGCCAAAGTGTTAATATCCTGACCACTGTTCAAGGCATCCTGTGCGGCATACGTCCGGTTGTCCGGCACGGCCATGCCCTTGCACACCTTGCCTGCCAGATCTGTTCCCACGTTGCCGATGGTCACACCATCCCTCCCATTCCCGGTATATTCCGTAATGGTCACGCCCGAGCCAGAGAAATCCGCTTGTTCAAAGGCGTAGTGCGCATCCGCCACCGGCGCTGGGGCCAGGACGGCACATGTCTTCAGCTCGCTCGCCGGTACCACCTGATCCGTGCCGCCGTTCCGGCGCCACCATAACTGGGCGTAGGCCCGCCCTCCATGTTCAAAGTGCTCGACCTGAATTGGATAAACTTGTCCGGCCTGCAGTGTTTGTGGCGCCGAGCGGGACGAAAACCGAGGCGAATGCAGGCTCCAGTCATTGACGATCAACGAGCCATCCAGAGTCAGCCGCATGCCATCATCCGAGTACAGCCTGAATTCATAGCTTCCACTCTGTGAAGGCACCAGGAAACCGTTCCAGCGAATGCTGAAC
>RFIV01000015.1 GCA_003695085.1 Gammaproteobacteria bacterium | reverse complement strand
GTTTACATTGGAAAGAAAATATAATAGATGGCGCGCCCGATAGGATTCGAACCTATGACCTTTGCCTCCGGAGGGCAACGCTCTATCCAGCTGAGCTACGGGCGCGCAATGGCGTGAACGGGCGAGGATTATAGCGGAAACCCCCGCGCGGCTGCAATGCGCCCACCCTTAAAAATTTTCCGGCGAGGCAAAGCGGGCGATCCTGTGGCAAACTGAAGGGCAGTGACCTGAAGGATCAGCCCGCAACATGCTATATCTTCACAGCAGCAATCGTCTTGAATGTCTCGCACAGGCCCTGATCGAGCACCTGCGCGAACAGCCGGTCAGCCATCCGCTGGCACCCGTCACCATCGCCGTCCCGCATCCCGGGGTACAGCACTGGCTGAGTCTGTGTCTGGCGCAGGCGGACGGTATCGCCATGAACTATGACTTTCCGCTGGCCAGCCGCTTCATGTGGCGGCAGGTGGGACGTCTGAGCCCGGATCAGGGGGACAGTGAACGCTGGACCCGCGAGGTCATGGTCTGGTCGTTGTACGATCTGCTGGGCGAGCCTGACATCGAAAGCGATCCTGTTTTCGAGCTGCCCCAGCGTTATATTGACAAGACCCGGTCGGCAGGTGGCCGCTATCAGCTTGCGGCTCAGGTGGCGGACCTTTTCGAGCAGTACCTCATGTATCGACCGGACATGCTGCTTGGCTGGCAGGCAGGTGAAGCACCGGATGACTGGCAGGCCTGCCTGTGGCGGAAGCTGGCACAGGGCAACGCCACACCCGTCAATCAGCTGCAATCGGCGCTGGCCGCCGCGCGCGCCGGGCAGCCGCTGGCGACGACCGAGCCGGTTCGGCTGTTTGCGCTGCACATACTGCCTCCCATCTGGCTGGAATTGCTGGATGCGCTGGCCCTGCATCAGGATGTGCACCTGTATGTGCTCAACCCTTCGGAAGCCTGGTGGGGGGATTTGCGTAGCCAATGTGCCCAGCTGGGAGAAGCCATGCGCGCACTTCGCATGGGGCAGCCCGTCACACCGCCGGATGCGTCAACGCTGGCGTTACAGGAAGGGCATCCGCTGCTGGCGCAGCTCGGGCGGCAGGGGCAGGCCTGGCTCAATTCGCTGGCCGAGCGCGATACCGGGGCGGGCACTCAGATCTGGGAAGTGCCCGAGGCGTCACACACGCTGGCCCGCTTGCAGCGCTCCTTGCTGGAGCTCGACCCTAAGCAGGCCCGGACGGGCCAGCAGGACAGCAGCTTCAAGGTCGTCTCCGCGCACAGTCCCATGCGCGAAGTGCAGGCATTGCATGACTGGTTGCTGGAACGGTTCGCCGAAGATCCCACGCTCAAGCCACGGGATGTGGTGGTCATGACGCCCGAGATTGAGCGTTATGCACCCCTCGTTGAGGCCGTCTTCGATACAACCGGGTATTCAAACGAGGCCCGACTGCCGGCCTCCCTGTCAGACCGGCGTGCCGTGGATGCCGATCCGCTGATTCGGGCCTTCATCGAGTTGCTTGGTCTGCCTGATGCGCGACTGGAACGGGGCTGGGTGCTCGATCACATGCGCTTGCCCGCGGCACGCGCACGCTGGGGATGGGACGAGGATGACCTGCAGCGTGTGGAACGCTGGATGGAGCAGGCGGCCATCTACCGGGGGCTGGATGCGGAGCACCTGCAATCACAGGGCCTGCCGCCGCATTCCCGATTTACCTGGTATGAAGGGCTGCGGCGCTTGTTGCTGGGCGCGGTGATGGGCGATGCGCCGGTTGTGCTGGAAGGTGAAGCCTTGGTCACGGTGCCCGATGTGCCGGATGCCGAGGCTCTGTCTCTGGCGGGCAAGGTGTTGCAGTTTATCGATCAGCTTCAGGCCGCACGACGCGAGCTGCTTCAGCCTCGGCCCGCTGCGGCGTGGGCAGAATGGTTGCTGGACATGCTGCAGGGGCTCTATGCGGAAACGCCAGGCAACGTGGCCAGTTGGCAACAGATTCGCGATGCGCTGCGCGGCTGGGTGCAGGCCGTCGAGCAGGCGGCTGTGACCCTTCCCCTGCCGCTGGCGGTGGTGCGGGCGGCGCTGAAACAGACGCTGGGGGATCATCAGGTGCAGGGCGGCTATCTGGCCGGGCGCGTCACCTTCTGTTCTCTGGTGCCCTTGCGCAGTGTACCGTTCAGGCTGGTCTGCCTGCTGGGACTCTCCGCTGACAGCTTTCCGCGCAGCCGCCCCCCTCTGCCGTTTGACAAGATGGCCGAGGCGCCGCGTTGGGGCGACCGCTCGCGGCGGGATGATGATCTGTATCTGTTTCTCGAATCCATTCTCTCGGCGCGGGACGGACTCTACCTCAGCTATGTGGGCCGCTCCATCCGGGATGACAGCCCCTGTGAACCCGCCTGGCCGCTCAGGACGCTGATGGATGTGGTGGGCATTGAGAAACCGGTTCAGTTGCCACTGCAACCCTTTGACCTGAAGCACTATACGCCGGGTGATCCGCTTCAATCCTGGGACCCGCGCTGGCTGAAGGTCGCCCGTCACTTGGCAGGCACAGCAGGAGGCGGGCAGTCCGCCCAGGCCGACGCCCCTCTAGACACTCTGCTGAATGCTCAGTTGCCCGAGGTCATGACGCTGGATTTCATCACCAAGTTGCTGGACGACCCGGTGGGCCAGTTCGCCCGTCATGTGCTGGGCCTGAAGCTGGACGAGGTGGAAGAGGACCCGGAAGCCGAGCCCTTCGCGCTGGGGGGGTTGGCCAAGTGGCAGGTCGCGGATGAGTGGATGCGGGCATCGCTGGTGCGGCCTGACGATTTGGCCACGCTTGAAAAGCGCCTGGCGTTGAGTGGGAAGCTGCCGGCGCATCCCTTTCCGGAAGAGGCTGTCTCCGAACAGACCCGTGTCGCCACATTGATTGTGGAGCGCATGCAGGCGCTGTCAGGGGGGCAAGCGCCCGAGTGGCGTGAGATCAGCGTGAGGTTGGCGAGTGGCCATACCCTGCAAGCGGGCTACTGGCAGGCCGGTGATACGGCGGTGCTGGCGGGGGCGTCGTCCATCCGGGCACGCCGTTGGCTGGAGGCGCGGATTCTCATGCGCATGATCTGTGCCCAAGGCGATGTCGATCCGGAGAGGTTTAGCATCAAACTATTGGGGCGAGCGTCATCCAGCAGGCCAGGTGACAAGCAGGACCGGATGGATGAGCAGGAACTGAAGGGCAGCGCCATGGCACCCGCGGCAGCGCAGGAAAGTCTGGAGCGTTTGATGCCGCTGCTTGACCGGTTCTGGAAAGCGCCGTTGCCTCTGCCGCTGGATTGCTGGCTGGATGACAAGGGCCAGATTCTGAGCAATGCACAGAGCCGGGAGGGCTGGGAGGCTTGGTGGCAGAAGTCCAAGGAGTACGGAGAGAAGAAACTGCCTCCCAATGGAGAGCGCTTGCCGTATGCACTTTTCTGGCACCAGCGGCCCGCATGGCAGCCGAACTGGGGACAGGTGGTTGGCGAGCTGTGCGCGTGGCTGACAGGAGGTGCCCAAGATGAGCAGTAATACCGCAGCACCCCGCACGCTGGATCTGACAGCGATTGACTTCTCCGGGGTGCACCTGATCGAAGCCTCGGCCGGGACGGGCAAGACCTACAACATCACCCGCCTCTTTGTGCGCGCCCTG
>RFIV01000175.1 GCA_003695085.1 Gammaproteobacteria bacterium | reverse complement strand
TCGACAACCGATCCGGCAATCTCCTGGGGGAAGCCCCGCTGCATCAACTTTCCCGTACTTTTCCAGCGTTCTTCCGGCGTGCCTGCATGCAGCCGTCTTCGTTGGGCGTAGCGGATGGCCACGTCGTACCAGTCTGTTTCGGACTCCGCCAACACCGCATTCACGACCTCATCCGGGATTCCCCGGTGTTTGAGCTCCTGCACAATGACGTAAGGCCCCCAGCCTGATGAAGCCCTTGCATTCAGACGCATGCGGGCATAGCGCGCATCATCCTGCCAGCCTTCTTCTACGCACCGCTCGATCACTGCCTGAACAGCCTGCTCATCGTCGCTGTAGCGAGCCAGTTTGCTTTTCAGCTCCGAGGCAGCGTGTTCACGACGCGCGAGCAGCGACAGCGCACGCTTGAGAAGATCTGTGCTATTCTTGGTACTGTCCATATTTACAGTTTACAGGAGTCCGGATGGCAAAGGGTAGCCGCACCTCACTGTTTTTCGCCTATCTTGAGCGTCTTCGCTGGATCCGCCGCTGGGGCCTCAAACGCAATGTGGTCGAAGAAAATGTCATGGAGCACTCGTGGCAGGTTGCAACCATCGCACACACACTGGCCCTGATTGCAAGAGCGCGCCACGGCATGGACGTTGATCCGGGCGAGGTCGCCATCACGGCTCTGTACCATGACGTGTCCGAAATCATCACCGGCGATCTCCCAACGCCGGTAAAATACCACTCGGAGAACATTCGCACCGCCTACAAGGCTATCGAGAAAGAGGCGGAAAAGGAATTGCTGGGCACCCTGCCCGACTACCTTCAACCGGCCTTTCAGAGCTATTTGTTGTCTGATCACATACCTGCTGACACGGAGCGATATGTCAAGGCAGCTGACCTGATCAGTGCTTTTCTCAAGTGCAGAATGGAAACTCAGGCCGGCAACCACGAATTCGAGGATGCCATCCGGGATGTCGAGCAACGCATCCGGGCACTGAACTTCCCGCCTGCCGAAACATTTCTCGCGGAGTTTGTCGATGGTTTCCTGCTGACTCTGGATGAGCTGCTTCGGCAACATGATCAGCAGATCTGACCACCGGCCCGGAGGTACTAGGCCCAACGTGTGATTGTCAGCCCTCCGATACTCACATAGAGTGACGATGCGGAGTTATCGGCGGATATTTTTTGGACACCCGCTATACTGAAGTGTACAGGGAGGCAGCGGGCGAGGTGATCATGAGCAGAACGGCACTGATCGTGGACGATTCCGCGACGGCACGCCATATGCTGGCCCGTGTACTAAAGGGGTTGGATTTTCAATGCCTGTTTGCCCAGTCGGGTCAGGAGGCGCTGGATCAGCTCAAGTTCGAACAGCCGGACATCATCTTTCTGGATCACCTGATGCCCGGCCTCAATGGTTTTCAGACGCTGGAGGCCATCAAGCATGAGCCACGTACAGCTGATATTCCGGTCGTCATGTATACCTCCCAGAACGCGACCAAATACCAGGAAGAGGCCTTGGCGCTCGGCGCGGTGGGTGTGATCACCAAGCAGGTTGACAAGGAGGCGCTGTACGTTCTGGTTGAAAAGGTCTGCACCGAGCACTCGTTCAATGAAGTCGCAAATGGCAATGGCCAGCATGCCGGGGTGCGTGAGACGGAAACGGACTCCGCTTCCCGGGAAACGGAATCTGCGCAGACGAGCAATGTCGTCCCCTTGCACCCTCCAAAACGACCGACCTATTCACCCGGAGCGTCCGACTCGCAATCAGAAACCCTGACCAGACCTGCCGAGCAGCGGCTCAATGCGCTGGAGCGTTCCCTGCGCATGACCCGATGGCTGGTGTTTCTGCTATTATTGATCACGCTGGTCATGGGACTTGAACTGATCCGCCGTGGCAATCAGCAGGAAAGCCTTTACCTTCAGCTTGAGGGGCACCGCAAGGCACTTCAGGAATTGATAGATTTGGTGGAGCCGCCACCGGCATCACCCGAATCTCCTTGAAGAAGGATAACGTGTGAGCAATCCGTTTTCCGTGCTGTTCAAGGCGTACCAGCGCAAGAAGTTTCTCATCGTGGATGACTTCGACAGCTTCGTGTTTTCACTGAAGCAAATGCTGAGACGCCTCGGGGCCGAGCATATTGAAAGTGCGCCAAATGGTGAGCGCGCGCTGGATATGGCGCTGCAACGACACTATGACGTTGTACTGTGCGACTACAACCTGGGAGACGGCAAGAACGGCCAGCAGGTCCTGGAAGAACTCAGGCACAGAGGACTGGTACGTCATCAGGACATCTTTATCATGATCAGTGCAGAGTCAGCCCGAGACTGGGTCTTTGCCGCGATCGAAAATGCGCCTGACGAGTATCTGACCAAGCCCATTACCCAATCGATCCTGCAAAACAGACTGGACCGGATACTGGCCCAGAAGGAGACCCTGCGCCCCATGTATGCCGCCATGGATGCAGGCGACTATTCCAAAGCGTTATCGGCCTGTGAGCAGGCACTGGCAGCATCTCCGGATTACAGGCCGCTACTTATCAAGACCAAGGCCTATCTGTATCTGCAGGTCGGAGATGTTGCTGCAGCCCGAGCTCTGTATGAAGCCGCGCTCAAGCGCAGGCCGCTGCAGTGGGCACGATTTGGCCTTGCGCGCACCTGCCTGATGGAGGGCAACCTGCCGCGCGCCATTGAATTGCTGCAACTTCTGGTCGCAGAATATCCGAACATGGTGCAGGCATGGGATCTTCTGTCGGACGCGCTGAAGCAATGTGGTGACACCCACGCTGCAGAAGAAGCGCTTGCGGAAGCGACTCGCCTGTCTCCTCGCACCGTCGTCCGGCAGCAACAGCTGGCGGGTCTTGCAAACCTGAACGACAATCCGGACAGGGCGGTAGAAGCCAGCCGTCAGGCCGTAAAACATGCCCGCAACAGTGTGCACGATACCCCGGAGCTGTACCTGAATCATGCGCATGTGCTCACGGACGTCATTGAAAACCATCCGGAAAAAATAGCTGAACTGGGCAGTCAGGTGAAAGAGACACTGGCTGCGACACGTCAGCGCTTTGGTCCCGCGGCCATCGACCCCGTGGAGATGGCACTGATTGATGCGCGCATGCGACTGGCGGAAGGCGAACATGATGCGGCGCGCAAAATCGTCGAGGATCTTGCCAACACCTTCTCCGGACAGCCTGTAAGGCAACAGTCGGTCCGGCAAGGTCTGGCCATCGGCAGAGGCCTGTTAATGACCGGTGCCCGGGAACAGGCTGAAAAGCTGCTCTATCGCCTGATCCAGGACCACCCTGATGACAGCCAGTTGCCGTCCCGCGTGGAGGAGCTGCTGGACGAGCCACTCAATCTGCGCGAACGTTTGAAGGCGCGTGAGCTGAACCGTCAGGGCATCCGGCTCTACGATCAGAATGAATTTGAGCGAGCCATCGAGATGTTTGCTGAAGCAGCCCGGCTCGCCCCGCGTCATGTTGCCCTGAACCTGAACCTGCTGCAGGCCCTCATGCGCTTGCCGGACGACAGGCGGGCCGCTTACAGGGATATTGAGAAGTCCTGCCTTGCCCGGCTGAAAGGGCTGTCTCAGCAGCACAGACAGTACCGGCGTTATGCTCACCTGATCAGCAAGATTAAAGACACCGAGGCCCCTTCATGAGTCAGCCTGATTTCAACCTGATCCTCGCTTCATCCGTGCATGACATGAAGAATTCCCTGACCATGTTGCTTTCTTCGCTGGATGAAGTCACACAAACACTGGCGGATCGAGATGACCCTGTCGCCCGTCAAGTTCCGGTGCTCCAGTACGAACTCGCGCGCGTCAATAATGATCTGGTCCAGCTTCTGGGGCTGTACAAGCTGGGCGAGAACCTGCTCACACCGCACATGGAAGAGCATCAGATTGCAGACTTGTTCCGCGAACTCAAGGCACGCTATGCCCCCCTGTTTCAGAATCGGGGCATTGAGCTGGACACACAGGCTGATGAAGATCTGTTTGGCTTTCTCGATCGCGACCTGATCATGACCGTGCTGAATAACGCATTGACCAACGCCCTGCGCTACACATCAACCCGAGTCATGCTCCGCGCCATATCGCATGAGAACGGGATCCAAATAGACGTCATGGATGATGGCGAGGGGTATCCGGAATCCATGCTGGATGAGGACTACAAGCACCTCAAGGGGTTCAGCTGGGCCGAAAAGTCCACGCAGTTGGGATTGTATTTTGCTTCACGGATTGCCGAGCTTCATACGTCCGCAGGCAAAACAGGCACCTTGCGCCTGAGCAACAGTGGTCCGGGAGGCGGTGGCTGTCTGACACTCTGGCTTCCGTGACCGCCTAGCCGCAGCACTTCTTGAACTTTTTGCCGCTGCCACAGGGGCACGGGTCGTTACGACCCACCTTTGGCATTTCTCGCGTTACCGTAGTGCCGGGCGTCACAACCCTGGCCAGCCGCTGCCCGATCTGCGCGTAAAGATTCAGTTCCTCTTCAATATTCTCACGCCCGCGTGCAAGCTTTTCCCTGAATTCGTCTGCACGTTCAGGTTGCTCGCGATCCACAGTTTCAAGCGCCTCATCGATGTCAGCGTAGATCTGCATGAACGCCAGGATCTCATCC
>RFIV01000174.1 GCA_003695085.1 Gammaproteobacteria bacterium | reverse complement strand
GGTCATTCCCCCCATCCGCTGGCGCGATCAGTCGACTTCACCGCTGACCATCCAGGTAACCGATACACCGGCCACCCCAACCGGCACGCCCCCCGTTTTCATCGAGGCCGAGTGGGATGCACCCACTGCACTGCCCGGCGAACAGAGGCTGCTGCAGGTGCGACTGCTGTTCAGGGAAGACCTCACACAGGGCGAACTGTCTCATCCGGATCATCCCGACGCACAGGTGATACAGCTGGGCAATCAAACCGATTTCACACGACTGATCAATGGTCAGCGCTATCACGGCCGCTTGCGCCGCTATGCCGTATTTGCCAGCAAACCGGGAACGCTGGAATGGGCACCCATCACCTTTCGGGGATTGCTTCTAGGGGGCCCCGCCCGGACACTGCGCAAACGGTCCGTAACCGGCACGATCGCCCCCCTTACCATTCTGCCTCTCCCGGACAACGCTCCCGTTCCGTGGCTGCCTGCACGTGCCCTGTCACTGTCGGAGCGCTGGTCACCTGAAGTGACCACATTGAAAGTCGGAGACAGCCTGACACGCGATATCCGCCTGGAAGCCCGGGGACTGGATGCGTCCGCACTGAATGAAGTGACCTGGCAAGTTGATGAAGGATTGCGACTGTACAGCACTCCCGTACAGCGGCACACACGCCACACATCAGACGGACTGGTGGGCACGCTGACCCAAAGCTGGACGCTGGTCGCGACCCGCCCCGGACGCTACCGGATCCCCCCGCTGGAAATTCAATGGTGGGATGCGCGCAAGCACGCGCCTGCCAGCGTGCAACTCAGTGCCCGCACCATCGTGGTTGAAGGGGCCCCCACAACGCCCCTTGAGGTAAATTCAGGGGCAGGCAGTGGCACACCCTCTCGGTCGCCCGAGACATCCGTCTGGATTTGGCAGGCCGCGACCGGAATGCTGGCCATTCTGACATTGGGGCTGTTGTACCGGCTGCGGCAAACACCGCAGACGTCATCCACCACGGGGGGCAGGCCAGCTCTCCGGCTCGGGCCGAAGTCAGATCTGCCTCCGGCGCCGCCCGCCTACCAGGGCGATCCGGCAGCGTTTCTGAGTGCAGCACGCCATTGGCTGGATCTGCTGGCGGACCTGGCCTTGCCGGATTCCGTTTGCGGGCAGCTGGAAGAGGCGGACAGGCTCCAGCGAGCGCTGGATGCGGCCGCCTATGGCCCTGACTGCCCCGGAGCAAGACCCGATGCCTCCCAGCTCAGCGCCCTGGCCTCAAAGCTGAAGGCTTTGCACCGGAATCTGAAGCGGACGAAAAAAAACGAGGAAAGTCCGGAGCTGCAAGAATAGCCTGGGGGCATCCGGCCGGACGCCCCTCGAACGGTGAATCAGACGTTCAGAACTTCGATCATGACCGTCTTGATGACAAAGCCCGCCACGCCCAGGCCGAGGGCGAAGAAAAGCGCAGCAGTGCCAAGCTTGCCGGCATTGGACCGCTTGGCCAGATCCCACACGATAAATCCCATCCAACCGATCAGTCCGGTGATCAGGACGACCAGGCTCAGTTGCTCAAATTGTTCTACAGACATAGATTCCTCCCATTAAGCGCGCACATATTATACAGAAGTGGCGCGCACTCTCCAGAGAAAAACCGAGGATTTTACTCTGCTTTACGAAAAACGGGAGGCGGGTCACGACCGCAGTGGATTACTGCGGTCGCGGAAGACAGCATCAGCCGGAGGTGCCCAGCTTTTTCAGGTAGGCACGCGCCAGCTCCGCCGCATGGCTCTCGGGATAGTCGGACACAGTTTGCTCAAGTGACTTTCGGGCTTCCTCGGTCTGCCCGAGGCGATGATAAGTCACTCCAAGCTTGAAGCGCGCATCAGCCGCCTTGCGGTGCTTCGGATAATTGCCCAGCACCACAATAAACGCCTGTTTCGCCTTTTCCAGTTCATTTTCAACCAGGTAGACTTCTCCCAGCCAATAGTAGGCATTGGCTGTCAGGTCACTGTCGGGATAGTTGCGGATGAAGTCCAGAAACGCGCCAATCGCCTCCTTGAACTTCTGCTGCCGGACTTTCTCGAAAGCTGCCTGATAACGCCTCTGCTGCTCGGCACTGACCGGAGCCCTGGCCGCCGAGGCAGCAGATACCGGAGTGTCCCCGGCAGGCTTCGCTGCTGGATCAGTGGATTCCGTGGCGTCCGGATTCGTGGCGCTCTCGGGTGGCGTTTGCGTTTCGGGCGCAGGCCGGGACACCTGCCTGGCCAACTCCAGCAAACGCTGATCCAGATCGATATAACGCTGACGTGCCTGCTTGTTCATCTGGTCCAGTCTGAACTGAAGTGCTTCAACCTGCCCACGCAGCTCGCGCACTTCATCCTGCAGTTGCTGCACCATCAACAACGCTTGCGAAGAATCGGCATACGCAGTTGACGTCTGCACCGGGGCAGTCTCGACAACCTGCAACACTTCCGTTGCAGCGGGCTCGGCAGAAAACGCCCAGCCCGGCAGAACCATCAGTGCACAGGCCCGGACGAGGGCACTGCGCAGCTTGATTTCAGACCGCCGGTTCAACAATTACTTGTACTC
>RFIV01000173.1 GCA_003695085.1 Gammaproteobacteria bacterium | reverse complement strand
GTGGCCGTCATGGCCAACGGGCGTTATTCCTTCAAGGGCAGCGGCTATGTGCGCGGCGGCATCTTCGATCGGGTGCGGGTGCTGCAGGACGGCAATGACATCAGCTTCCGCGACCTGGATTACTACCGCCTCAGCGATGTCTATGCCGAGGGCATGCCGCGTTTTGGCGAGATGGCCATTTTCATCATCCGCAGCCACTATGAATTCAACCCTGCAGCGCCCTTTGCCCTGCAACTGGTCGTCAAGCGTCAGACCGGACCGCTGACCAGTACCTTCGTCAGCTTCAACAGCGAACTGGCTCTCGGCGCCCCTTACGCGGAGCCGGCCGTCTACGCCGAACCACAGGCTGAACCGGAAGGGCCGCTGTGGGTACAGATCTGGCACCAGCGCGCGTTTCAGATCACCATCCTGAGTCTCAGCCTGGCACTGCTCTTTGCCATCATGTTCCTGCAGGACTGGCTGGTCCGCTACCCCCGCTTCCTGCACAACCTGCGCCGCATCTTTCTGGTCTATACGGTGGGCTTCATCGGCTGGTACGGGCTGGCGCAGCTCTCGGTCGTCAACGTCCTGACCTTCGTCCACGCCCTGATGAGCGATTTCCGCTGGGAGCTGTTTCTAAGCGATCCCATGCTGTTCATTCTCTGGAGCTTCACGGCCGCCACCATCCTGCTCTGGGGGCGCGGCGTGTTCTGTGGCTGGCTCTGCCCGTTCGGCGCCCTGCAGGAGCTGATCAATGAAGCAGCGCGCAAGCTGAAGATCCGTCAGTTCGAACTGCCGTTCTACCTGCATGAGCGGCTCTGGGCGGTGAAGTACCTGATTCTGCTGGGCCTTTTCGGCATCTCCCTGCAATCCATGGCGGAAGCGGAACGCTTCGCTGAAGTGGAGCCCTTCAAGACTTCCATCATGCTCATGTTCCAGCGCGAGTGGTGGTTTGTCCTCTACGCCGTCCTGCTGCTGGTCGTGAACATCTTCACCCGCAAGGTGTACTGCCGCTATGTCTGCCCGCTGGGGGCCGCCCTGGCCATTCCCAGCCGCTTCCAGATCTTCCAATGGCTGCGCCGGCGCAAGGAGTGCGGCCAGCCCTGCCAGCTGTGCAAGGTGGAGTGCGAGATTCAGGCCATTCACCCGGACGGCCACATCAACACCCAGGAGTGCCACTACTGCCTGGATTGCCAGATGACCTACCACAACCCGAACAAGTGCCCGCCGCTCATCAACAAAGCGCGGCGGGCGCGCAAGGCTCAACCTGCCGGTGACCGTATTCCGGCTGTTGAACTGGAGACTGCCTCCTGAGGCAACCGATCCTGACGCACGGAGAAAAAACATGACTGACAAGAAAACGCTTCAGCACGACGAAGACAAGGCCGGCGTCACCCGCCGGGGATTCCTGGGAGCCGCCACCCTTGGCAGTGCCGGTGCCCTGGCGGCCGTGGGCATGGGCGGTATGGTGATGAGCCGCGAAGCCTGGGCCGATGCGGTGGAAGAGGCCCGGAAAAAGGCCACCGTCGAACCCGGTGAGCTTGATGAATACTATGGCTTCTGGAGTGGGGGGCATTCCGGCGAGGTGCGCATTCTGGGCGTACCTTCCATGCGCGAACTGATGCGCATCCCGGTTTTCAACATCGACTCCGCCACCGGTTGGGGGCTGACGGATCAATCGAAGCGTATCAAGGGTGATTCCGCGCACTTGCTCAACGGTGATGCGCACCATCCGCACATGTCCATGACCGACGGGCGCTATGATGGCAAGTACGTGTTCATCAACGACAAGGCCAACACGCGCGTAGCCCGCATCCGCTGCGACATCATGAAGTGTGATGCCATGCTGACACTTCCCAATGTTCAGGCCATTCACGGTCTGCGCGTGCAGAAGGTGCCGCATACGAAGTATGTTTTCTGCAACGCTGAGTTTCGCATTCCACAGCCGAACGATGGCCGGGATATCAATGATCCGACCAAGTACTTCACCATGTTCAATGTCATCGATGCGGAAAAGATGGAAATGGCCTTCCAGGTCATCGTGGACGGCAACCTGGACAACACCGATGCCGACTACACCGGTCGATTTGTAGCGTCCACCTGCTACAACTCCGAAGAAGGGGTAACGCTGGAAGAAACCATGCGCAACGAGCGCGACTGGGCGGTTGTCTTCGATCTGCATGCCTGTGAAGCCGCCATCAAGGCCGGCAAGTACACCACCATCGGTGACTCGAAGGTGCCGGTCCTGGATGGTCGCAAGAAGGCCAAGAGCCCCTTCACCCGCTACATCCCGGTGCCCAAGAGTCCGCATGGCCTGAACACCTCGCCCGACGGCAAGTACTTCGTCGCCAACGGCAAGCTCTCGCCCACCGTCACCGTGATTGCCATCGACCGCCTGCCGGATCTGTTTGCCGGCAAGATCAAGGAGCGCGATACCGTCGTGGCCGAACCTGAGCTGGGCCTCGGGCCACTGCATACGGCGTTTGATGGCCGGGGCAATGCCTACACCACCCTGTTCATCGACAGCCAGATCTGCAAGTGGAATATCGACAAGGCCATCCGTGCTTACAACGGCGAGAAGGTCAACTACATCGTGCAGAAGCTCGACGTGCATTACCAGCCGGGTCACAACCATACCACCATGGGTGAAACGCACGATGCCGATGGCCAGTACCTGGTCTCCCTGTGCAAGTTCTCCAAGGACCGCTTCCTGCCGGTGGGTCCGCTGCACCCGGAAAACGACCAGCTCATCGATATTTCCGGCGACGAAATGAAACTGGTTCACGATGGCCCGACCTTTGCCGAACCGCATGACTGCATGCTCGTTCACCGCAGCAAGGTCAAGCCGCTCAAGCTCTGGAAACGTGATGACCCCTTCTTTGCCGATATCCGCGAATGGGCGAAGGAAGATGGCATCAATCTGGAGCAGGACAACAAGGTCGTCCGCAAGGGGCCGAACAAGGTGCGCGTCTATATGACGTCTGTCGCCCCGAACTATGGCCTGACCGAGTTCACCGTCAAGCAGGGAGACGAGGTCACGGTCATCATCACCAACCTGGACATGATCGAGGACGTGACCCACGGCTTTGCTCTCTGCCAGCATGGCGTGAGCATGGAGATCGGGCCGCAGCAGAGCAGCTCCATCACCTTCAAGGCCGACAAGCCCGGGGTGTTCTGGTACTACTGCCACTGGTTCTGCCACGCCCTGCATATGGAAATGCGCGGCCGCATGATCGTGGAGAAGGCGTAAGCCATGGCCGTTCGGGAGCGTCACGCAAACACGCGTGTGGGACTGGTACTGGCAACCGTACTGGCCGCGCTCCCGCTCGCCCGGGCGGCCGACCGGCTGCCCGGTGCCTTGACCGATGGCGTCTGGCAGATCCCGGCCGGACGCCACACCGGGCATTTTGTGGTCAACACGCCCACGCACATCCGTTGCCATGAGGCGGCAACACTGGATGGCAACGGCAGCGGCCATGTCCTGGAACTTAAAGTCCCGGGTATTACCGTAGAAAACTGCCGAATCGAAAACTGGGGCGATGACCTGACCGCCCTCAACGCCGGCATTTTCATCCACAAGCAGGCGTCCGGCGCTCGCATTCTCAACAACCGTTTCCAGGGGCCGGGCTTTGGTATCTGGGCCGACGGCACCCATGACATCGAAATCGCCTTCAACCGCATTGAAGGGGACCTGAATTACCGCTCCCAGGACCGCGGCAACGGCATTCATCTCTTTGCCGTGCACAACGCCTGGGTGCATCACAATGAAGTGTGGCATACCCGGGATGGCATCTACATCGATACCTCCAACGGCAACCGCCTCACGGATAATTATCTGCACGACCTGCGCTACGGCGTGCACTACATGTACTCCCATGACAACACGGTTGCTCGTAACCGCACCACCCGCACCCGCACCGGCTATGCCCTGATGCAAAGCCGTCGTCTGCAGGTCATCGGCAACCGCAGCGAACAGGATCGCAACTACGGCATCCTGATGAACTTCATTACCGACTCCACGCTCAAGGGCAATGTCATCACCGGCGTCCGCGCCGGGCAGACCGGCGGCGTGAGCATTCAGGGGGGCGAAGGCAAGGGCCTGTTCGTCTACAATTCCGTCTTCAACACATTTGAAGGCAATCGGGTACAGGACAGCGACATCGGCATCCACCTGACCGCCGGCTCGGAAGACAACCGCGTCTTTGGCAACGCCTTCATCGGCAATGCCCACCAGGTCAAGTATGTCGCCACGCGCCGGCAATCCTGGGCGGAAAATGGCCGCGGCAACTACTGGAGTGACTATCTGGGCTGGGATCGCAACGGCGACGGTATCGGCGATGTGCCCTATGCCCCCAATGACCGGATCGACAAGCTCCTCTGGCGTGTACCCGAAGCACGGCTGTTGCTGCACAGCCCGGCGGTGGAAACCCTGCGCTGGGCACAGCAGGCCTTTCCCGTCCTCAAACCTCAGGGGGTGGAAGATCCGGCCCCGCTGATGCAACCACCGGAGAACGGCGGATGACCATTCTGAACTTATCCTCGGTGACCTTCCGGTACGGTAACGGTGCCGGAGTCGAAAACCTGTCGCTGACGCTGGGGCCGGGTGAAATGCTTGGCCTGCTGGGTCACAATGGTGCCGGCAAGACGACCACCATCAAGCTGATGCTGGGACTGCTCACCCCGTCGCAGGGAGACGTCACTGTTCTCGGGAACAGGCCGGACAGCGCTGATAGTCGAAAAAACATCGGTTATCTGCCTGAAAACGTACGCTTCTATCCGCACCTCACCGGCCGTGAGTCCATCGAATATTTTGCCCGGCTGAAGGGCGTTCCCCCGGCGCAAGCCCGACGCACGCTCGAAACGGTGGGGCTGGGCCATGCAGCGGATCGCAAGGTGCGCACCTGGTCCAAGGGCATGATGCAGCGACTGGGGCTGGCGCAGGCACTGCTCGGTCAACCGCGCCTGCTGATTCTCGACGAGCCGACGGTCGGCCTGGACCCGGTCGCCACCCGGGATCTTTACCAGCGGCTCAACGAGCTGCGCGCCAACGGGACGGCGGTCGTCCTGTGCTCCCATGTGCTGCCCGGTATAGAACGCTATCTGGATAATGTCGCCATCCTCTCTGACGGACAGATGGTGGTGCAGGGCAGCGTACCCGAGTTGCGGCGGCAGGCCAATCTTCCGGTACAGATCCGCGTGCGCGGGCTGGCCGACCGGGAAGCGGTGCAGCGCCAGTTCAGTGACGACATCATCCGTCAGGTCAACGCCCATGGGCTGGAGCTGGATGTGGACGAACACCACAAGCTGGATCGCCTGGCAGCCTTGCTCGATCACCACCCACAGGACGTAGAAGTGCATGCCCCCTCGCTGGAAGACCTGTACTGCCATTTCATGCAGCAACATGGAGGACTGAACCCGTGACCCCCCTGCTCGTCATAGCCTCCAAGGAACTGCGCGACAGCCTGCGCAACCGCTGGCTCATCGCCGCCACGCTGGTCTTTACGGGCCTGGCGCTGGCCATCACCCTGTTCGGCGGCGCCGCATCGGGTACGGTAGGGATTACCAATCTGCCGGCCACACTGGCCTCCCTGGCCTCCCTGACCACCTTTCTGGTTCCCTTGATGGCACTCATGCTCGCCTATGACGCCATCGTCGGCGAGGACGAACAGGGCACGCTGCTGCTGTTGCTGGCCTATCCGCTGAACCGCACCACCCTCCTGCTGGGCAAATACCTCGGACATGCCTTGCTGCTGGCCATCGCCATGTCCGCCGGTTTTGCTGTGGCGGCCCTTGCCCTGCTGGGACTGAGCGATCTGGACGCGTCAACTGTTCTGATGGCCTTTGGGCGCTTCACCCTGGCCAGCCTCCTGCTCGGATGGGTCTGCCTGGCACTGGGCTACCTCATCAGCGTTTACGTCTCGGAGAAATCCACCGCCGGCGGCGTGGCACTGGGGGTCTGGTTCATCATGGTCCTGCTGTTCGACCTGATTTTGCTCGCCGTGCTGGTGGCGACCGAAGGGCATGTGCTATCCGATACCCTGCCCTGGCTGCTGCTGGCCAATCCGACCGACATCTACCGCCTGCTCAGCCTCAATGATGCGCAGGGCGCCCTCACCGGCGTCCTGGCACTCGGCGATGGCCTGCCCCGGCAGCCATTGCTGCAGTGGGGAGCCTTGCTGGTGTGGGGGGCACTCCCTCTGCTACTGGCCCTGCGTCGCTTTCGCACGCGCCATGTGTAACCGTCTACAAGGAGAAATGGAAATGATGGCACCGTTCAAGTTTCTGATCGTGGCTCTCTTCACCGGCTTTCTGGTGGCCTGCGGTGAAACCGGCCCGGCCCAGGGAAGTGCCGCGCTCCCGCCACAGCCCATTACGGATGCCGACGAGTGTCATCTTTGCGGGATGGCCATCCAGAACTTCCCCGGCCCCAAGGGAGAAGTGGCTTCCCGGCAGGGGCAGATTCACAAGTTCTGTTCCACCCGGGATCTGCTGGCCTGGATGCTGCAGCCGGAGAACCGGAATCAGGTGGCCGCCTTCTATGTGCATGACATGGCACGCAGTGACTGGCAACACCCCGATGACCGCCACATGATCGACGGCAGAAACGCCTGGTACGTGACCGGCTCATCCATGAAGGGTGCCATGGGCCCCACGCTGGCCAGCTTCTCGGAAGAAGCCGCTGCCCGCGCGTTTGCACAACAGCATGGCGGTCATGTCATCCGCTTTGATGCCATCACGCTGGAAACCCTGAACACCCTCACCGAGGCCCCGCACGGCCACGGTGAGATGAAGGACATGGCACACGGGGCGCACTGAACAGGGCGCCTCAGCACCAGGAGGCAATGTCTCCGGGGCGGTTGAGAATTTCCTGTATGTTGGCCTCGATAATCCGGTAACCCACATTACCGAACAGCACTTGCCGCCCCTCGTTCAGCACATAGGACGGACTGCCTCGCAACCGGTATTCCTCGGCCAGCGCCAGATCCCGTGCCACGGCTGCTCCGGGCTCACCGGTCGCCAGTGCTGCCCGCAGCGCCGACTCGTCCAGCCTCAGACCGGTGAACACCTCCACCAGCACAGCTTCCTGACTGATGTCCTGCCCCTGAGCGAAAAATGCCTCTTGTACGGCCGCCAGCCAGTCACCGGTGCACACTGGCTGTCCACTCTGACGCGCCACGTGCTCCGCTGCCTTCAGCCACAGGTGTGCCGGCAGGGAGCTGCACGGGCGCACCTCCTGCCAGATGCACTTACTGGGGGTGACGTGATCGAAGCTTTCACACACGTGGTGAACATGCCTTCCGAAGCCTTCATAGCTGCCCTTGTCAGCCCATCCCTGACCAATGCGTTTCTCGGTACAGCCAAACAGGTTCAGCACATGCCAGTCGATGGCCACCTGATCTCCGAATGTCTGATGCACTTCCCGCACGCGGATGCCCGAAACCCACGCCCAAACGCACAGCACATCGACAAAGACATCAATCTTGACCGTCATCGGCCTGGCCCCAGCGTGCTTTCAGAGCATCAAAGGTGGCATCAATGATATGAACATTGCGGTAGCCCATGGCCTTCAGTGCCTCGGCAGACAGCGCCGCACGCCCACCCGTAGCACAGTGCATGAGAATGGGATGATCCGGGTGCGGGCACAGTTCCGGGAGTTTCATCTCCAGCACGCCCCGCGGTATGTTGATAAAGCCCTGCACCGCATCCATCTGATGTTCACCCGGTTCGCGCACATCCAGCAGGATCACGCCCGGTGTTTCCCGCACCAGACGCTCGGCTTCTTCCACGGACAGGCAGGTACAATGGCGCTTGGCCTCCGCCACGCGTTCCTGAAGGCTCTTCAGCATGATTACACCCCTCAAAATACTATATGAGCATAATATTATACTCTTTTGCGCAGCGCTGCCATGTGTGCGTGCCTTTCTGTCTGGTGTATCCTCGCCGCCATCGCCTCAAACCCGGATCTCCGGCACACTCCTGCCCACCACCCCTTGCCTTAAGGGCCGCTTAAGGATTCTGTTTTAGGGTAAACTCACACACGTCTGTCCGTTTGAAGAAGGGGGTTGGCTGCACCCATGCGCATTTTACTGGTAGAAGATGACGACATTCTGGGAGACGGATTGCGCGATGCCCTGGACATGGCCGGTGAAACGGTCGACTGGGTACAGGATGGTGTGTCGGCCGTGCACGCGATTTCATCGGAGACTTTCGATATCATGGTGCTGGATCTGGGCCTGCCACGCATGGACGGCCTGACCGTGCTCCGGACGATTCGCGAAAATCACCATGACCTGCCGGTCCTGATCCTGACTGCCCGGGATGAGACCGAAGACCGGGTGAGCGGTCTCGACGCAGGTGCCGACGATTATCTGATCAAGCCCTTTGCCTTCGAAGAACTGCAGGCACGCCTGCGCGCTCTGATGCGCCGTCGCAGCGGGTCAGCCTCCAACATCCTGCAACTGAACGACCACGTGGTGCTGGATACCGGTGCCCGCGAAGTACGCGTTGACGGCACCCCCATCAACCTCTCCCGCCGCGAATATGCGCTGCTGGAAGAACTGGCCCGACACCGCAACCAGGTCCTGTCCAAGGACCGCATTACAGAACTGGTCTATGGCTGGGGCGAGGATGTGGAAAGCAATGCGCTGGAGGTACACATTCACCACCTGCGCAAAAAACTCGCATACCCGCTGATCGAAACAGTCCGTGGCGTGGGGTACCGGTTCCGTGATGCCAGTGACTAGCCTGCGCCGTTTTTTGCTGCTCAGCATCCTGTCCGTGGTGCTGGTCGCAGGCCTGCTGGCCGGATGGGCCAACTATCGCGACACGGCCGAGCAGGTGGAAGAGCTGTTCGACGCGGAAATGGCTCAGCAGGCCCGCCTGTTGCGTGCCCTGCTTGCCCGGGAAGCGGACGACCTGTCCCGGCGGGACAACCCGCTTACTTATGATGATCCGGAGGGCCCTCTGGAGCATGCAGGCTCCGAGTACTCGACACTGGGCCACAAATATGAAAAGAAACTGGCCTTTGAAGTCTGGCACACCGATGGCCGGCTGCTGGTTCAGTCCGGTTCTGCCAGACAAAGTCAGTTGCCGCGGATGAGTGCCGGATTCCATGATGTGGAAGTCAATGACCGGGTGTGGCGGGTCTTTGTACTTCAGGCGCCGGAACTGAACGCTTGGATTCAGGTGGCTCAACGGGATGATGTGCGCAACGAGCTGACACTGGAGATTGCCGAGCACGCCATCATTCCCCTGGCCATGGGCTTGCCGGCCATCGCCCTGCTCATTATTGGCCTCGTTCGGCTTGGATTGCGCCCACTTGATCAGGTATCACGGGAGGTTCGCCGGCGCAGCTACGCCAACCTCGAGCCACTGAACGAAGAAGGATTGCCCGCCGAGCTTCAGCCCCTGGTGGCTTCACTCAACGATTTGCTGATTCGCGTGCGTGAACATGCAGAACGGGAGCGACAGGTCAGTGCCGATATCGCTCACGAACTGCGCACCCCGCTGGCCGGGCTGCGCATCCAGCTGGAGAACGCCTCACGCCTGATGGACGCCCCCAAGGGCCGCCAGACCCTGGAAAAGGCCGTCCGGGCACTGGATCGCCTGCATCACCTGGCAGAACAACTGCTATTTCTGGCACGGCTGGATGCCCAGGCGTCACTCACCAAACCGGAACCCATCCGGCTGGATCACATGATTGCCGAGTTGATCTCCGAGTTCGAGCCGCTCACACAGCGTAACCGTCAGCGTATCCGAACTGATGGCAACGTCCAGGCCCTGGTCTGGCCCGGGCAGCCAACGCTGCTGTTCGCCCTGCTGCGCAACCTCATTGATAACGCCCTGCGTTACAGCCCGGAAGGCAGCACAGTCTCGATTTTCGCACACGAGGGTCAGCTCGAAATCTGCGATGAAGGCCCGGGACTGGCAGAGGACGAACTTCCTCTCATCACCCAGCGCTTTCACCGCGCAGGCCGCGATACCAGCCACCGATCCGGCTCCGGCATAGGACTGGCCATCGTGCGGGAAATCGCGCGCCTGCATGATCTTGAGGTACACTTCCGTAACCGCCCGGATCGCTCCGGGTTGTGCGTATCCATCAAAAGGCGCCCCGCATGAACCTCCGAACCGCTCCGTCCGTCGCATTGCTCATCGCCACGATGGCCGGCCCCGCAACGGCGGCCACCTACGGCCTGCTGATCAAGGGGCACGCCGCCCAGCCCGACCTCCGCCAGTTCGAGGCACTCACCCGGGCCTGTGCACAGCAGATGGGCGATGATATCCGGGCCTTTTACGCCGAGCAGAGCGACCTGCACTATCAGCAGCAAGTACGTGCCCTGATTGCGGCCCGCCCGGACGTGGCCATGATCGAACCGGGCTGGCACGATACCGGATGGGCGCTGGAGCAGCTGAGCCGGGCCGGCATTCCCATGGTTACCTTCCGAGGCAGCTGGCAGCCCGAGACTGAAAACATCCACTGGTGGGGCGACTGGAGCCCGGATCAGCGTGAAGCGGGGCGCCTGCTGGCTGAAACCTTGGCTGCGCGCCTGCCGGAAAACACGCCCCGTGAAGCGCTGGCTCTGACGGGGCCTCACCTGGATCCGGTGTCGCTGGCGCGACAGCATGGATTGCATGATGCAGATGCCCAAGGCGTGGTGAAAGTCCGGGAAGCAGTCACCGCACATTGGCAGGAGACCGAGGCGCAGCGGGTCATCAGCCGGGCCGTTCAGTACTTTCCCTCAGCCCGCATTATCTGGGCGGCCAACGCCGCCATGGCTCAGGGGGCAGCCGAAGCCGTCGCGCCACGCCCGGACAGATCACGCTACCTCATCGGAGGCATCGGCGTTACACCCTGGGCCCTGGATGCACTGGACAAGGGCAACCTTCAGGTACTGGTGACCGGCGAGAGCCTCAATGGCGTGAACGCGGTCATCACTGCCCACAGAAGGCTGCACCAGACC
>RFIV01000172.1 GCA_003695085.1 Gammaproteobacteria bacterium | reverse complement strand
GTATACCTACAACCCGGGGCAGGATGAAACCACGCAGCGAGGCCGGGGCGGCAAGACTGTGCGGACCCTGTCTTCCTACATTCTCGGGTGCGATGACGGCAGCTACGCCCGCCCGCATGTCACCGATGGATACATTGGCCTGCACTTCGCCCCCACCAAAGGCGAGTCAGCCCACCCTTTCACCGCACTGGTGGCTGCGCGCGCACACCTGGATCAGGCGGGCCTGCGGCCGGTTGCACGGCTGGATGCACTGCACTTTTACATCCTGCCCGATGTCGGCCTGCATCTGGAGGGCGACCTGGTCATCAATGAAGGTGAAGGCGGCAAGCGTCTGATACCCATTGACCAGATTCATGATCGCCTGAGGCGCAAGTACGGCGAGGACAGTGTCGAGCATTACGACACCAAGAAAGCCTACCTCAGGCGACTGTACGGTATTCTCAGAGGTAGGCGGGACAGCGTCTCCGAACGTGAGGCCATGCATGCCGCACGCGCTTTTTCGCGCTTCATGGCCTACAAGCCGGTGCGCAGCATCAACGAGTTCGTGGCGCACGAGATTCTGGAGAAGAAGGATCTCGGTGAGGCCATCCGCACCGTTTCCGAAACCATGAAAACCATCTACCGGATGGAGGCGGACGCCCGCAGACTGAAGGAAGGCATCGACCTGCTTGCCCAAACCCGGCAACATTGCGACCTCTGGATTCGTCACTGGATCGATGACAATGTGCTTGAGCATGCACTGGCACACAGACGGTACCTGGATGATCAAAGACAGTATCTTGATGCCAAGCAGCGACAGCAGGCTGTCAAGGCCGGGCTGCAGTCACTGGCCGATACACGCGCATCACTCTCCGAAAAACTGTCGGCGCTTGATCAGGAGCGGGTGATGCTGAAAGCCCGCCGGATGGGTATCGCGGGCCTGCAGGAGCAGGATCGGCTGCAGGACGAAAGACAGGCACTGGCCACCCGCTTTTCGGAATACGCTCAGCGCTTTACCCAGGCCTGGAAAAAGGCCCACGAGGCCATCGCAGCAGCCCGCACGTTGAATGAACGGCTCTCGGACTGGCCCCTGTCGGACACACCCTCGGATCTCTGGGTGCCCGCCCTGAAGGCTACACTTGAAGCCGCACGGCACTTTCCGGAGGATGCAGCCAGCCTGATGAACACGGACTGGGTCGCAGCGCGTGAGCACGACCGGGAGCTTGCCGGGGCAGATCACCTGCAAAAGGCGCTGACCGCTCTGGCCGAGGCCTTGCATGACGGGCCAGAAAGTCTTGCACGACAGCTGGACACCGCACTGATTACCACACGCCAACAGCTCGCACGCCTGGATCAGCAGCGGCAGCAAAAAGAGGCTGAAATGGCCCGACTGGGTCAGCATCGGGCCACCTATCCGGCGGGTGTGCGTCAGGCACTGGACGTGCTGCACAACATGCTGCCCGAAGCCGA
Source organism: Gammaproteobacteria bacterium (assembly GCA_003695085.1). Lineage (GTDB taxonomy): Bacteria > Pseudomonadota > Gammaproteobacteria > Pseudomonadales > Oleiphilaceae > Thermohahella. The sequence goes on along the minus strand of RFIV01000172.1, from coordinate 3,301 downwards.
CGCGCGCGTGCTGTGTGACTATGTGGAGATCACGGAGCCAAGCTGGCAAGCCGCCATTGAAGGATATATCGGCGGCGCACGTTTTGGCATTCTCGTGGAACCGGAATACGAAGCCGAAGCAGCCCGCCTGCTGCGCGAGCAACTTGGCCGCGACAACCGGGCCCGCATCATCCAGGGGCGCCGGGCCCTGAAGGATGCGGAACGGGTCACGCCGGACAAGCAATCCATATTGCATGTCATGCGCTTTGAACACGCCGTGGCTGAAGCCTATATCACCGCCTCCTTCGGCAATGTCCAGCGCGTTGAATCGGAGGACGCACTGCGCATGACCCGGCGTGGCGTGATGGCCTCGGGCCTGGGGTCGGGCGGGTACAGCATGTGGCGCTGCGATCTGCCCGACAGCGAACTGGTATTCGGTCGTGGTGCCCGACAGCGCGCACGGGCCGCGCGTGAGGCCGATCTTCACCGGTTGCTGTCCCAGCGCCAGCAGCTGGCGGATACGCTCTCCGTGATTGAGGAGATGAAGCATTCCGTAGCCCAGCTGGAACCTGTTCCCTATGCAGAAACCTTGCGCCAGCTGATCCTCACCCAAAGCCGGCTCAATGATGTGGAGCAGCAGCTTCAGCAATTGGACTACACGAGTGACGCATCGCTGGACGCCCGACTCGAAGAGGTGGATACACAGGTCAAGGCACTCACTCAGCAGCTGGAATCCCTGCACAAGGAAGAAGGCGGTCTGACACGAGAGCTGGAGGTCGTCACCGGGCTGTGCCAGAAATATGACCAGCAGCAGGATCGTTCACTGGCCACCCAGGAGGAAACGGAAGAAAACCTCAGACAGATCGCCCGCTTGTGGGCCGACATGGATATCGAAGCACAGCTCGAGCGGGCCGAAAACCTGGCCCGCGAACTGGATATGGCGACATTGGCGACCCGGCAGTCGGAAGCACGCAGCCGACTCAACGCGACGGTTCATGATATTGAACGGCTGGTCACACAGGCAAACCCCTTGCTGACCGGAGATGATCAGCTCCACTACACCCCCGACTACACGGATATCCGTGCACGTTCTTTCTTCGCCGATGTGTGCGACCTGGCACGCCAGGCCGATATCATCATAAACCGACTGAAAAACAATGTGCTGGTGGCGAAGCAGGCTCAGATCAGCAGTTACCGCGAGTCCTTCAGCCATGCCTTCATCACCAATCTCTGCCACCAGATCTATCAGGCCATCAACGAGGGCAAGCGGGTGCTCGAAAGCCTCAACCGGGAGCTCGAGCACCACCGTTTCGGGGCGGACAGGGAGTCCTTTCGTTTTGCTTGGGAGTGGGTGCCCGAGTTCAAGGCGTACTGGGAGTTTTTCGAGGAAGTCAGCCAGTCGCCGGATCTGGGTGAGGGCCAGACGCTGTTCAGTGCCGAGCTGTCCGACAAGGCGCGCAAGGTTCGCGAACAGCTGCTGGCCATGCTGCTGGCCGATGACGAGCAGCAGGCCCTGCAGGAGCTGGAACGCATCTCGGACTATCGCAACTACCGCAATTACGAAATCTACAAGCAACCCGAAGGCAAGGAACCCATTCCGCTGAGCCAGTACGGAACTGGCTCGGGCGGGCAGCTGGAAACACCGGCCTATATCATCCGCGCCGCAGCCATCACGTCCGCCTTCCGCTTTGACGAGGGCGACAGTCATCTGCGCATGGTACTGGTCGACGAGGCTTTCTCGAAGATGGACGAACACCGCTCCCGGGAGGTGATCCAGTACCTCACGGACACCCTGGGGCTGCAACTGGCATTCATCATGCCGACCAGCAAGTCAGGTCCGTTCATGGATATCGTCAGCAACCAGTTTGTCTTCAGCAAGGTGCCATCGGACAAGCCCATCGGACAACTGCACACGCGTGTGCTGGTAGACCGCCAGGTGCTGGATCAGGAAAAAGTGAAAGCGCTCTGGGAGCAGGAGCGCCATACACTTCGCCAGCAGTTCGACCTGGACTTCATGGACGCCTTTGACCAAGTCTAGCCGGCGTGTCGGTCAGCTGCTCGGAATGCGAAGCAGCTGACCCACTCTCAACTGATCGGATCGCAGCTGATTCGCGGCCTTGAGTTCCGCGACCGTGGTTCTGTTGCGCTGGGCAATGGCGGTCAGGGTATCCCCCCGCCGGACGCGGTAATGCTGAGCCGCCTGCTTCTGCAGCTTCAGATCCTTTTGCCACGCCAGCCAGGTACCCGGGACCGGATGCTCGTCAAAGTAATCGACCACCCCCTGCGCAACCGCTCTGGCCAGCTTGCTTTGGTAGGCGGACTGCTTGAGCTTGCGAGCCTCACCGGGGTTACTGATAAACCCGGTTTCCACCAGAATAGAGGGGATATCCGGAATCTTGAGTACCACGAATCCCGCCTTCTCCACGGTCGGCTTGTGCAGGTGCGCCACATGTCGCATGCGACTGAGCACCTTGCGCCCGGCCGTGTCGCTGAAATTCATGGAAGAGGTCTGGGAGAGGTCCACCAGCACGGTCTTGAGCAGGTCGTCCTTGTCCTCCAACGATACCCCTCCATCCACACCGCCGATCAGATCCGACTGGTTTTCTGTCTCCGCCAGAAAACGCGCCATGCTGCTCGACGCCCCACGCCGGGAAAGCGTAAAGACTGAAGCCCCCGCCGCACGCGGATCGGTAAAGGCGTCGGCATGAATGGACACGAAGAGATCCGCCCCGCGCTCACGCGCGAGTTGTGTGCGCTTGCGCAGGGGAATGAAGTAGTCGCCCTTGCGCGTGAGAATGGCCTTGAAGCCCTGCTTGCGATTGATCTCCGCCTGTAGCTTGCGGGCAATACTGAGCACCACGTCCTTCTCGCGCAAACGCCCCGGCCCTATGGCTCCGGGGTCTTCGCCCCCATGCCCGGCGTCAATGGCCACGATGACATCACGCTTGCCACTGAGCGTCTCCAGTGTCTTCACCGGCGTCGGTGCGGCCGTTTCCTTTCCTTCCAGGTCAACCACCAACCGATACCCATACGTGCTGTTGGGCTTGAGCAGAAAGCTGCGCATGCGCACGGACTGAGACAGGTCCAGTACCACACGAAGTGAACCTCCGGCTCTCAGGGCGCTGCGCACACGCCTGATCGGCGTCTTGTCGAACGACAGCTTGTTCGTATCGGCGTTCATTCGCGCATTGTCCAGATCCAGAACGATACGCTCAGGCTGGCGAAGCATGAAGGCCTTGTGCTCAACCGGCCCCGACAAATCCAGCACCATGCGCGTCGACTCGGGCGAAGGCCAGATTCGAATGTTCTCGATCAGGGTCTG
>RFIV01000171.1 GCA_003695085.1 Gammaproteobacteria bacterium | reverse complement strand
CTGGCCGTGGCGGTGGGCGAGGCGAGCATCAGGAACAGGGTTCCCAGTGCCATGCCGTTGAGCCCGAAGGCTGCGGCCAGGCCCAGTTGGATGCCCGGCAGGACAAGAAGCCTGGCAAGCGTGGCCGTGAGGGCCAGACGGCCTGCACGGCGGATGACGTCCAGCGAGAGCGAAGCTCCCACGCAGATCAGGGCGAGTGGCAGGGTCATCTGGGCGAAATAGTGCCCGGCCGTATCCAGCCATCCGGGAAGCTGAAGCTCCGCGGCGGCACAGGGCAGCCCCAGCAGGATGGCGAGAATCAGCGGATTGCTGAATACACCCCGAACGGTCTGACTCAGGGGCAGGGATTCAACACTGAGACTGCGCTGCAGGACCCATACCGACAAAATGTTGTAGATCAGTGTGATGGCCCCGAGCAGCATGGCACCCATGGCCAGGCCCGCCTCACCATAGACCTGTGCACAGAGGGCAATGCCGACGATGCCGAGATTGCCCCGAAAACTCCCTTGAACCCAGACGCCGCGCTGCTCGGGCGCCGGGGCATGCAAGGCGCTGAACCACCAGAGTGCCAGAAAACCGAGAAGTACCAGCAGTACGGCCAGCCCGACCTGCTGTGGATCGAAGGTGACGGAAAGATCGAGCTTGATCAGGTTGAGGAAAATGAGAAGGGGCAAGGCTACATTGAAGACCAGCTTCGAGCCCTGTTGCACGAAATGTCCGTCAATCCAGCCCAGGCGCCGGAACCCGGTGCCAGCGATGACAACAGTAAAGATGGGCGCAATGGCGTTAAAGGCGAAGAGCAGGGCTTCGAGCATGAGTGAGCCAAAAAAGGGGCACAAGTGCCCCGAATCGTTGCTGAAAATGAATCAGGTTACGGTTGCTTGAGCCGTTCGATCTTGCCTTCGATTTCACGAATCTTGTTGCTCACCACTTTTTCCAGGTGTTTCAGCTCAATCAGCACGCCTTCGAGCGTGTCTTCACGCTGGAAGTGCTGATCGGTGATCTGATCCAGCTCCTCGAGGATGTGGACCAGCTGAGGCGAAATTTCGGAGGTTTCCTCATAGCGATGGGTGCCGGAGTCCACCAGTACCGACTTCTTGCTACGTGGGAACTTGAACTTGACCGAGTGGTGAAACAGGTCGCCCTTTTCCTTTTTGTAGTAAATCTTGAGGACATCATGGCCGCTTTCTGTGCGCAGTGTGTAGCGCTCGATCCGGTCAAAGTCCTTGACGCCAATGCTCTTGAGATACTCGTACATCTGTTTCCCCCGAAACAAGTCCATCAATGGCGGTACAATGGCTGGCTATAGCAGCCTTTTCCATAAGTATTAGTCCCTAAATGCATGGATTGCACTGGCGCCTGTTTATTTTTTGGACTATTTGTTACAAGGTGATGATGCAGTAAACAGGTGTTCACATGCTTAACCGCACCGAATGGCTCAAGGCCATGATACGCAACGGAATGCGGTTTATCCCCAATACACTGGATGCTTACCGGTTCTGCTCCAGTCAGAGTTTCTGGCTCGTGCACCCTTCGAGAAATGTGGAGGTCGACCGGGTGCGGCATGTTGAGCCTCAAGGTGTCTGGGTCAGTCATCGCAAGGGCTGCTCGTCTCGCGTGGTGCTCTATTTGCACGGGGGCGGGTACGTGATTGGGTCAACCCGCACGCATCTGGAGCTGGCCGGGCGTATCGCCAGAGCTGCACGCGCTCAGATTTACATGCCCGAATACCGGCTGGCACCGGAGCACCCGTTTCCGGCTGCCTTGAATGATGCCATGGACGCTTACCGTTACTTGCTGGACGAGCAGGTGGATCCGGCACGCATCGTCATCGCCGGCGACTCGGCCGGAGGGGGACTGGCACTGGCAACGTTGCAGGCGATTCGTGATGCAGCATTACCCATGCCAGCCGCCGCGGTGGCGCTGTCGCCGTGGCTGGATCTGAGCTGTTCGTTGTGCGCGCACTCCAGTCGACGGGGGCATGATCCTCTGATTACTGCCGCGCGCATCCGTTTCTTTGCCCGGCAGTATGCAGGGGGGCAGGATCCGGCTCACCCGGGCATGTCACCCTTGCACGGACACCTGCAGGGTCTGCCCCCCACGCTCATTCAGGTCGGGGGAGACGAGATTCTGATGGAGGAGTGTCAGGCCTATGCCCGCCGGGCCAGATTGCATGGGTCTGCTGTGACGTTGGATGTGTGGCCGCACATGTTTCATGTCTGGCATTTTGCTTCCCGAATCCTGCCCGAGGGCGGGCACGCCCTCAGGGATATCGGGCTTTTCATCCGTACCCATGTGCCGGTAGCTGAAGAGCAGGCGGCCTGACGGGCGACTGATTCCCCATGCAGCCCGGCCTCTGCGCAGTCAGACAGTATTCAGGGTGGCAGCATCCGGAATCTGTTCTACATTTACAGGAGAACAGTTTTTCGGAGGCGTCATGGGGCTGAAAATCGTCGTCTGTGATGATTCAAGCATGTCACGCAAGATGATCGTGCGTGCGCTGCCGAGTGCCTTCAGGGATGAGGATGTCACCCTGACTCAGGCGGCCAACGGCCTGGAAGCGCTGGAGGCGTATCACGCTGGCAAGGCCGACCTGATGTTTCTGGATCTGACCATGCCTCAGATGGATGGCTTTCAGGTGCTGGAACGGTTGAAGGCGGAGGATGCCAATGTCATCGTGGTGGTGATCAGCGCGGATATCCAGCCGGAGGCGCAGCGCAGGGTGAAGGAACTGGGGGCGGCGGCCTTCATACGCAAACCGGTCAGGGAGGATGTGTTGCAGGAGACCCTGCATAACATCGGGCTGGTGTAGACATGGCTGCGCTGCTTGAGACACTGACCGAAGATCAGCGCGATGCATTGAAGGAGCTGATGAATATTGCCATGGGTCAGGCCGCTGATCGTCTTGCCCGTCTGATCGATACCCTGGTGATTCTCAGCGTACCGAGTATACGGCTTGCGACCGAATGTGCGCCGGACCTGTCCGATTGTCCGATTTTTTCTGCACCGTCAGCCTATATCACGCGCCAGTCTTTTCTCGGTGCCCTGCGCGGAGAAGTGCTTGTGTGCTTCGAACAGGATGGCGCGGATGAGCTGGCGAGTCTTATGGGGTTTGACGAAAACCTGAACACCGATGAGCATGATGAACTGATGCTGGATGTGACCAATATTCTCTCCAGTGCCTGCATCAAGGGGCTTGCCGAGCAGCTGGAACTGCCCGCGTCCTTTGGTGCACCCTCCATTCTGGCGACGAATTCCACGTTGTTCGACAAGGTCGGCGATGTGATCAACCGGGATCAGACGCTGATACTGGAAATCTGCTTCAAGGTGGAATCTCACAGCTTCACCTGTGATCTGCTTGTCTGCGTGGCAAGGGAGAGTTTGCCCTCGGTAATCGAAGCCATCAACCGGATGCTGGAGGATCTGTAACGTGGCGCCCCTGAGTGACCTGTTGCGTGCGGTCATTGACGAGCTGAACATGGGGGTGATGATCGTCGATCCGGAGTTGCGCTTGGAGCTGTGGAACCGGTTCATGGCGATGCACAGCTGCCGGACTGAAGAGGATGTGCAAGGCAGGGTGCTCTTCGATGTGTTTCCCGATCTGCCTGAAAAATGGTTCCGCCAGAAAGTCCGCAGTGTACTGGAACTGCAAACGCTGGCCTTCACTTCGTGGGTTCAGCGGCCCCATGTGTTCGACTTTGCCGGTTCACGCCCGATCACCGGCAAACAGTCGAAAATGTACCAGGACACCACCTTCTTCCCCATTCTGGAACATGGCAATGTCACGCATGTGGGCATCCTGATTGCTGATGCCACCGAGCGTGCGGTCCAGCATCAGATCATGCATGACCTGAATCAGCGGCTGAGCCAGGAAAAGGTGGAGCAGCAGCACCTGATCGAGAAGCTCGAAGAGGCTCAGAATCAGTTGCTGCAATCGGAAAAGATGGCCGCCATCGGACAGCTGGCAGCCGGGGTGGCGCACGAGATCAACAATCCGATCGGCTATGTGTACTCCAATATTGGTTCGCTGGAGCGTTCAGCTCAGGATCTGCTGGATATGGTCAGAGCCTGGCGCGAAGCGGTGGAAGCATCAGGCGCTCCCGAGCTGGTGGAAAAGCTGGATGATTTGGCCAAAAAATATGATTTTGACTTCATTCAGGAAGATCTGAGCGATCTGATTGCCGAGTCCCGGGAGGGGGCCGAGCGCGTCAAGCGCATCGTGCAGGATCTGAAGGACTTTTCTCATGTCGACAAGGCAGAATGGCAACTGGCAGATCTGCACAAGGGACTGGACAGCACACTCAACGTGGTCTGGAACGAGGTCAAGTACAAAGCCGAGGTCATCAAGGAGTATGGCAACCTGCCGGAAGTGGAGTGTATTGCGTCACAGCTCAACCAGGTGTTCATGAACCTGATTGTCAATGCGGCACATGCCATAGAAGAGCGCGGAACGATCACTATCCGGACCGGATGCAAGGGTGACGAAGTATTTGTTTCGGTCAGTGATACCGGCTGCGGGATACCCGAGCAGAATCTGACCAAGTTGTTCGAGCCTTTCTTCACCACCAAGCCGGTGGGCAAGGGGACCGGACTGGGACTGTCACTTTCCTACAGTATCGTGCAGCGTCATCAGGGGCGCATTGAAGTGGAGTCTGAAGTGGGCCGGGGCACGACCTTTACGGTCTGGCTGCCTATCCGCCAACCCGAGAAGCAAGTGGATGAATAGCCGCCATCCAGGCTTCGAAGGGGCGTTCTTGTTTGAGCAAGGTGACAAATTGTTCTTCTGACACGGGCCGCGAGAGCAGGTAGCCCTGGAATGTCTGGCAGCCGTTGAACAGCAGAAACTCCAGCTGATCTTCCGTTTCCACCCCCTCTGCTACGGCGTCCAGCTCAAAGTGCCGCGCAACGGACAGAATGGTTTCCACAAGGGTGGCGTCATGCTTGTCCCTGGGCAGCTCACAGATAAACGCACGATCAATCTTGAGCTTGTTCAGGGGAAGCTGCTTGAGATAGCTCAGGGAAGAAAACCCAGTGCCAAAATCATCCAGCGCGACGGTAAAGCCCATGTCGCGCAGGGTTTGCATGACCTCCACAGCGTGCGCAACGTTCTCGATGAGCAGTGATTCCGTCAGCTCCAGCTCAATGCGCTCGGGCGACACGCGCTTCTCCTGGCACCAGCTGCGAATCTGCTGTGCGAATCCCGGCTGATAGAATTGCAGGGCACTGACGTTGATGGCCAGCCGCCTGAAGCTTCCGGGCAGGTCGGGTTGGTGGCGGGCCAGAAAATCGATGGACTGCCGCAGCACCCATTCTCCGATCGCTGATATCAGTCCGGATTCCTCGGCGACGGGAATGAACCGGGCCGGCGAGATGAAGCCTTCCTCCGGATGTTCCCAGCGGATCAGCACCTCTGCGCCCACCAGTTCGCCCTGGTTGTCGCTCTGGGGCTGGAACACCAGGCTGAAGGCATCCCCGGCAATGGCATCCCGTATCATGGCTTGCAGGGTAAAGTTCTCCTTGGCGCGCGTGTGCATTTCCTCACTGAAAAAGGCCAGCTGGCCCCGGCCGGACCGCTTGGCCTGATAGAGGGCCGTGTCCGCCTCGCGCAGCAAATCATGGTGGGTCTGGTCCGGATCGCGCACGCATGTGGCGCCGGCGGAGACGTTGAGCATGGTGGTATGACCGCCGACTTCGAAGGGGTGCTGCAGCCGCTCACGAAGACATTGATCGAACGCCATCACCGCGTCGATGGATTGCTCCGTCGCCTGGCCGGTCTGCGGCATGAGTATGACAAACTCATCTCCGGAGAGGCGGCCGAGCAGGTCATTGGGTCCGAGCAGGTTGGGGAGTTCGCGCGCCAGCGTGACCAGCAGCTGATCACCGACCGGGTGGCCCAGCGAGTCGTTGACGGCCTTGAAATTGTCCACATCCAGAATGATCAGGGCCGCCTGAGTACCGGAGCGACGCAAGCGTACCAGTTCCCGGCTCACATACTCTTCCATCAGGCGACGATTGGGCAGCTGCGTCAGGGTATCGAAGAAGGCGAGCTGCTCCAGGCGCTGCTTCTGGCGGTTGAGCTGTGTCTGGTCGAGCACGGTGATCAGCGTACCGGCGTATCCGCCATCCGGTGCGGTGAGCGGTATGGCGCGCAGCCCGGCATCGATGCATTCACCATTCGGTTTCTGCATGCGGGTTTCGCGGTGAAACTCGTCCAGCAGTTTGGTCTGGGCCAGCGCGCCAATTACGGACTCACGATCCTCGGCGACCACCAGGCTGTGGAACGGCTTGCCTGTCAGCTGATCCGGCTCCATGGCCAGTATGCGGCACAGCTGAGGGTTGACGAGCTGAATCATCTGCCGGGTATCCAGCACGACGAGTCCATCGCGGCTGCAGTCGAACAGGCTGCGATAGCGTTCGGCCAGAGCGTTCTTTTCCCGGAAGGCCTGGCCCAAAGCCTGCGCCAGGGCCTGGATTTCCCGGCTGGCGCGTACCTGCTTCAACTCCTCGGGGTCGAACTGTTCGGGGTGCGCCAGCTTCTCCTGCAGCCACTGAAGGGGCTGGGCGACATAGCGGCGGATGAAGAGCACCAACAGTGTAAGGATCAGCAATACGCCCAGCCAGAGCGTGCCGGCGGAGGCCAGCAGTTGATTGGCCGCCTGTGCGGTCAGGCGCGAGGTGTCAAAGCTGATGAAGAGGATGCCGTGGTACTGGTTGAGGTTGGCATTGCTGTCCGGGAAGATCAGTGGTCGCACGACTGCAAGCGTGCCGGATTGCGGTGCAAATGGTTTGTCTGGTGCTTTGCTTGCGCGCTCGGCCAGCGCAAAGAAATCGGTGTCAAGATGTTGTCTCACCTGCCCCGAAACCAGGGCAAGCCGGGTGGCGGCCACAATCCGGCCGCTCGGATCCGCGACCCATGCCAGGGCCAGATCCGGCAAGGTGCCCACCTGCGTCAGGGTTGATTCCAGTTGGTCGGGCCCTTCTTCGAGCAGCTGGGTCTGCAGGGCCTCCTGCAGCCGGCTCGCTTCATAGTTCAGCACCTGGGCTTGCTGCGCTTCGATGGTCGTGAGCGTGGCCTGCCACTGTACGGGCAGCAGTCCCAGCGTAAGCAGCAGGAACAGTGTCAGTGCCGGGAGGATGATGAGGCGCGAGGTCGGCTGTCCGTTGAGCGTCACAGCGGCACACCCTCCTTCAGGCGGGCCAGCTCACCTGCCGTTTTCAGGGTGAGGGGCCAGCGTGCAGCCAGTCGCTGTTGTACATTCCGGGTGCCGAGCAACAGCCCCGCATACATGGCCTTCAGGTCTTCCGGATTGGCCCTGAGACGGCGATTGGCCAGCTTCAGCGCGTGCTCCGGATCGGTCTGATAAAACGCCAGGGTGTCAAACCAGGCCTGGGTGACGTGCTCAAGCTTTTCACGATGGGCGGCAAGGCGATCCTGACGGATCACCAGTACATCGATGATGCTGTCAGGGATTTGCCGGCTATCAAAAATCTTGTATACGTCCCCCCTGCGCAGCAGCCGGGAGACGTGAGGCTCGAACGTGATCAGCACATCCCCTTCCCCCGCAAGAAAGGCACGCGCATGGTCGTTCACGGTGCGGTATACGCGCCTGATGTCCTTTGGGGGCAGCCTGAACTCACGCAGCAAGGCCTCGAGCATGAGTTCGCCCACGCTGCCAGCCTCCAGAATGATGCGCTTGCCGCGCAGGTCTGTCGCGCCATTGACGGGTGTATGTGACACCACAGCATCCGCACCATGTGAGATGTCGAGTACCAGCGCGACCGCGATATCCGTGCCTTGAGCGGCCACCCGGGCAGCTTCATCCAGCGTCAGCGCTGCCGCATCCAGTTCACCGTTCTGCAATGCCCGAATCACTTGGGATGCAGAGCTGAGTTCCACCAGCCGGACTTCGGCAGGGTCCAGCAGCCCGCGTTCACGCGCGACATACAGGGGCTCGTAACCGGGCCACACGTTGGTGCCCAGGCGCAACGGCTGTTCGGATGTGCAGGCGTTCAGAAGCAGAAACGCAATCAGCAGGAGATATCGCATGCTTCCAGTATAGTTCAGGATGACTCGGCCGAGGGGGGCAACTGTGCAATGTCTTGTAAAAGATGTGTCATGTGCGGGGCGTCAACCGGTGCACTGAACAGATAGCCCTGATAGGCGGTGCACTTCTGCTGACGCAGCAGATCCAGTTGTTCACGGGTTTCCACGCCCTCGGCCACCACCTCCATGTTCAGGTGGTCCGCCATGGCGATGATGGTGGCCACAATGGCCGCATCGTTGGGGTCATGCTCCATGTCACGGACAAAGGAGCGGTCTATCTTGAGCATCCGGACAGGCAGCCGCTTGAGGTAGGCGAGGGAGGAGTAGCCGGTGCCAAAGTCGTCGATCGCGAAGCGAATGCCCTGCGCACGCAGCACATTCATGGTGTCCACCGTTTCACGCATGTCCCGGATCAGGATGGACTCGGTGACCTCCAGCTCCAGGTCGTCGCCACTGAGACGGTGCTGTGCCAGGCGGTTCAGTATGTTCTCGGCAAAATCCGGTGAGCCGAACTGCCGCGGACTGATATTGATCGCCAGTCTGCCCTGAGCGGGCCAGAGGCCCTCACGCTTCCAGCTGGCCAGCTGTGCAAGGGCCTGGTCGAGCAGTTGATAGGACATGTCTTCGATCAGGCCGGTGGCTTCCAGCACGGGAATGAAGGTGTCGGGTGGAATGAGGCCCTTGTCCGGGTCTTGCCACCGGGCCAGCATCTCGGCACCGATGATCCGGCCGTCCGGAATGCTGACCTTGGGCTGGAAGAAGCACACGAACTCCTTGTGGGTCAGTGCCCGGCATACTGCCTGTTCCATGCCGACCCGGAACGATACCTCGTGGGCCATGCGTGGCTGGAAAAGGCAGACCTGCCCGCGTAGCGCCTGTTTGGCGTGAAACAGGGCTGTGTCGGCGTAGCGCAGCAGGGTGTCGGCATCACATCCCTGGGGGTCAGGAAAGAGCACCAGCCCGGCGGTGGCATGCAGGCGCAGTGTCTGGCCCCCCAGCAGTACAGGCTCGGCCAGAGTATTCAGCAGGTTGTTCAGGGTGTTGCGATGGTCATCCGCGGCTTCCCCGGCGGTATCTCGGGTGGCGGGCAGCAGCAGTCCGAACTCGTCGCCTCCCAGGCGTCCGATCAGTGTACCGTCAGGAACATGCAGGGCCAGATGCTGAGCCACATGGCGTATGACCGTATCACCAAAACCGTGGCCGTGGATGTCGTTCAGGGTCTTGAAGTCATCCAGATCCATGATCGCCAGTCCGCCCCAACGACCTTCGCGGCGGAGGTTTTGAATGGCTTGTCGCACATGATCCATGAACAACGTGCGGTTAGCCAGGTTGGTCACGCTGTCGTAGAACGAAAGCCGGGCAATCTGGCGCCGGGCGTTGACCTGTTCGGAAATGTCCACCGAGACCACGAGCAGGGCGGGCTCGCCAAACCAGTCCAGCCGCATCTTGCTGGTCTGAAGGATGTGAGTCTGTCCCGCCGAATCCGTCAGCTGGTGTTCGGTGATAAACAGGGGATGTCCGTCGTCCAGAACCGTCCGGTCCTCGCGCGCCAT
>RFIV01000014.1 GCA_003695085.1 Gammaproteobacteria bacterium | reverse complement strand
TTGAGGAGCTGGAAGCGCGAATCGAAGGCATCAGGCGTCGCCTGAACAACATCCCGTTCCTCGACGAGATCGACATCCGCTACAACCGGCATGTGAAGGAACCCCAGCCCGCCACGGCCGCGGTCATGTTCTGTCTCATGGACGTATCCGGCTCCATGAGCCAGCAACACAAGGATATCGCCAAGCGCTTCTTCATCTTGTTGTACCTGTTTCTCAAGCGAAACTACAAGAAGATCGACGTGGTCTTCATCCGCCATCACACCAGCGCCAAGGAAGTGGATGAGGAAGAGTTCTTCTACAGCCGTGAAACCGGCGGCACCATTGTCTCCAGTGCGCTCAAGCTCATGAAGGAGATCATGGAAGACCGCTACCCGGCCAGTGACTGGAACATCTACGCCGCCCAGGCTTCGGATGGCGATAACTGGAACGACGACTCCCCCCGTTGCGGCCAGCTGTTGCGCGAGCAGATCCTGCCCTTCTGTCAGTTCTACTCGTATATCGAAATCACGCCCCATGATCACCAGATGCTCTGGTACGAATATGAAAAGCTGACCGCACAGTTCAGCGAACGCTTCGCCATGCAGCAGATCGTGAGCGCCGAAGACATCTACCCTGTCTTCCGCAAGCTGTTCCAGAAGCAGGAGGTCGAGCATGTCACCGCATGACGAGCCAGGCATCACCGACCGGGACCGGGAAGGTCTGCCTCGCAGAACGAGGCCACTCCCAGGTGGTACACCTGGCAAGAAGGCCCAACCGATCTCCACCGGTTCCGAGTGGACGTTCGAGCTGATCGAGCAGTATGACCGGGCCATCGCAGAGCTGGCCGAAGAGTACGGACTGGACACCTACCCCAATCAGATTGAGGTGATCAGCGCCGAGCAAATGATGGATGCCTACTCATCAGTTGGCATGCCTGTGGGTTATCACCACTGGTCCTTCGGCAAGCAGTTCCTGCAAACGGAGAAGCTCTACAAGCGCGGGCAGATGGGGTTGGCCTACGAGATCGTCATCAATTCCAACCCCTGCATCGCCTATCTCATGGAAGAGAACACCATGATGATGCAGGCGCTGGTGATTGCGCATGCCTGCTACGGCCACAATTCCTTCTTCAAGGGCAACTACCTGTTCCGCACCTGGACCGATGCCAGTGCCATCATTGACTACCTGGTCTTCGCCCGGAACTACATCACGCACTGTGAGCAACGTTACGGCCTGGAGAACGTCGAAGCCTTTCTTGACTCCTGCCACGCCATCATGAATCAGGGCGTGGATCGCTACAAGCGGCCTGCTCCCATCTCGGCTGAAGAAGAGGCCCGGCGCCAGAAAGAGCGGGAGGCGTATCTGCAACAACAGGTCAATGACCTGTGGCGGACCATTCCGGTCAAGGAGACCGAAGAAACGGCCATGAAGCAGAAACGCTTTCCGGAAGAGCCGCAAGAGAACCTGCTCTATTTCTTTGAAAAGCACGCCCCTCTGCTGGAACCCTGGCAGCGCGAGATCGTGCGCATTGTACGCAAGCTGGCCCAGTACTTTTATCCCCAGCGCCAGACCCAGGTCATGAATGAAGGCTGGGCCACCTTCTGGCACTACACGCTCATCAACAGCCTCTATGACAAGGGGCTGGTGACCGATGGCTTCATTCTCGAATTCCTGCAAAGCCATACCGCCGTCATCTATCAACCGCCCTTCGACAGCCCCTGGTACAGCGGCATCAACCCTTATGCCCTGGGCTTCAACATGTTTCAGGATCTGCGGCGCATCTGTGAAAACCCGACGGACGAGGACCGGGAGTGGTTCCCGGATATCGCCGGTTCCGACTGGCGTCAGACGCTGGATTTTGCCATGCGCAATTTCAGGGACGAGAGCTTCATCCTGCAGTTCCTGTCTCCCAAACTGATCCGGGACTTCAAGCTCTTCAGCATCCTTGATGATGACCAGCGTGACGAGTACGAAATCACGGCCATCCACGATGAGGCGGGCTACCGTGCCGTGCGCGAGCAACTGGCCCGCCAGTACAACCTGAGTTTCCGCGACCCGAACATCCAGGTCTGGAATGTGGACATCCGCGGTGACCGCTCCCTCACCCTGCGCCATACGCCGCAGGACCGGGTTCCGTTACATCCCGGGGATACCCGTGAAACGCTGAAGCATATCCATCGGTTGTGGGGGTTTGATGTGGCGCTCTACTCCGTGGATGGCGATGAGATTGTGGCGAGCTATCACTGCCCGGAGAAGGCGTCCGAGGTGGATGACGGGGAGTAATGGGAGTGCCCCCCGCTCCCCCTACGGGCGCTGCCGATCTTGCAGATCGTGAGGCGCCCTTCAGGGGACCAAGGGGGATCATCGATTGAGGTTCCGTCGCTCAGACTATGTGCCGAGCGCTGCCTCTTCAAATTGATGCTTCATGCGATAGGCTGCTGCCTTTACACAAACTACGTACTGCTCCTTTTTGTTCTTGAGTTTCCTCAGGAAGGCTTCACGAACCTGTTTCTTCAACCACTGAATGGGCGCTCTTCCCGGAGGAAGTGGCCTGGGCACGAAATCCATCGCATCCGAGCACTTTCCTGACTCGTGCATCAATATGAATGTCAA
Source organism: Gammaproteobacteria bacterium (assembly GCA_003695085.1). Taxonomy (GTDB): domain Bacteria; phylum Pseudomonadota; class Gammaproteobacteria; order Pseudomonadales; family Oleiphilaceae; genus Thermohahella. The sequence continues at coordinate 4,286 of RFIV01000014.1, read as the reverse complement.
ATTGAACATACGATCATTCATGGGACACGTTCTGGCTCGCTCACCAAAAAGCGCGACCAAAAAAGCCCTCAAATCCTCTTTTTCATGCAAATCCATTTAATGGCCTCCCAGCTCCCTGATAATTTCCCTCAAAAGGACATCATCACCTTTAACGATCAGGTGATGCGTTTTCAAAGTTTCAAAAAGGTATAGGTGAGCGACCTTTTTATCAGGATCATGAACACCCAGTAACTCTCGATCGCCAAGTTTGTCCGATATAACCTTTCCACGCCCGACCCCCAATTGATCCGCTTGCTCAGCCGAAAGCGCTGCCAACCACGCGGGTAGCTTTTGCCGCTCAGCGGTGTCGAAAAGCGACCTGATAAAAGAGCGCTCCAGCCCCGTAAGGTCGATCTGCGTGTACATGGTTTTCGGATCTACCACCTCATGAAAGATCGTTCCATTGTCATACTTGAGCAAGAGCATGTCGCCGGAGTGTGCGATCATCGAAGGAGGCGATATCTCCACTCTTGTTTGATCTGATAGCACAAGCAGTTGGGCGTGTGCCAAACCAAAAACAGTCAGAGACAGGACAGTGAATGCGATGAATCGCCTTATTTTCATGGTCTTCCTTTACCTTTCACGTCAAGCTTACTTTATGTTTCCCAACCTTAGCAATCGAACCTGCTGAAAGCAATCCAGCCAAAATGACTATGCCGGCTCGCGTATCGAAAAGATTTCGTCAGAGAGTGTTTACGTTGTGACTTACACATGGCTTCATTCACGAAAGCAAGACATGAAAGACTTGCCAAATCGGCACCTTTAAACGCCTGCTCCACATAAAACCCGGAGTCAGCCGAAAGAAGCCTCTCAATCCCTGTCAGATCAATCTGAGTGTACATGTCCCTGGGATCGACTACCTCGTGGATAAGCGACCAGTCTTCATACTTCATGACCAACACACGCTGATCATGCGCCAGCGTTTGAGGTGCATCCAGTTCTAGTCTGAGCGTATCGGACAGCACAAGATTCTGCGCAAAGAGTGACTGAGCGAATAAAAAATTCGCCCATACAAACAGCAGCCAGATTACGAAAATATCCTTTCATGATCGCTCCCTCGAAACTCTGCATGAACATGCCGACTTCCATCCCGTGTCACAGCAGACAGTATTCTTCTTAACGCAAGGACAGGCCCGCGAGAATTTCCTCAAACTCCCGCCTGTCTATATATCCGACCAGCCTGTAAAAATCTTCCTGACCATCTACAAACACGTAGCCTTCATACTGTCGCTTCGAGTCCGGTGCCCACAGAAATACCGTGAACGGAGGTTTTCGATAGCGTTCCAAAACAGGAATATCGTCCAGTAACGCCATCCTCAATGGCTCAAATAGCTCCTGATGGGCGTTGGCGTCAGTGGCCGCAAATACCAAGGCTTTTTGCACATCATAAAGTCCGGCACTTCTCAGCCGGTTTTTCGTATCAGAACCAAGAACATCTTCCGTTTGGTTCAAAAAAATGGAAAAGTCACTTTTTTCCAGGCGAATGGCAAGGTTCGGATCTTCCAGCCGCACCGTGGAGACTTCCAGTGGAGAGTGAGGCAGTTTGACCTCAAGCGCCTGAATTGCCACAGCCATCCGATGCTTTTCCAATTCGGGCGGCCAACTGCGGTCACGCACATCAGCAAGCCCTGAAGTACAAAGCGCCCAGAAGAGAACAAACGCGAAAACTTTCATTGTTATAATCCCATTGACGCAAGTTTGAGTTCACGTGACCAGTTTCTGACGACTTGGTTTGCACAATAGCGACGGATACCACCTTCACCGATGGCATCGTACACATTCTGCGCATAACCTACAGCGATTGATATCAAAGAGGCAGGCCACCGGAAGGCCGGGGTATGTAATGGGATGTCTGTGTACACTTGGCCGCTTCTTCAAGCATGACCATAAAGACATCCGCAACCCGGTCATTGATATTCAGGTTCATGGGTGGCTTGGACCAAGCATGCTCAAAGAACCTGTCAATTTGCCGCCTGAGCCGCTCTTTTTCGTACGGCGTTCCCATTCCATTCACTTCCTTATGAACAAAAAAGATACTATAGAGCAATACCAGCGGGCACAAATCGTCCGATCTGCTTAGTACCCACTAAAAACCCGGAGTCACCCGAAGGAAGCCTCTCGATCCGCAGGATCGGCCGCTTCCGGAAGGTGCTCCGGGTTTGACCGGGCGCTGCCGGTGTTGCAGATCGTGAGGCGCCCGGAAGGGAATTGACGATGCTCTGGCGACCTGGTACTACTGGTCACCCTGATCAAGGGCCGCGTAGGCCTTCTCAGCCTTCTTCAGTCCTTTCTTGGACAGGCCACCCAGCACCTCATTGAGCGCATGACGCAACCGGGCACGGCTCATGTCCGGCCCCAGCCATTCCATGGAGTCCACCACGGACCAGGAATTGGGCGTACCGGCGATGGCTACAAAGATCGGCGCCATGAAGTCCCCGATCTTGATGTCCATCCCCTTCGCCAGCCCCTTGAGATCCGCAAAGATATTCTCCTTCGTCCAGTGCCGCTCGGCTTCAAGTCGCCACAGGGCAAACTGAAGGACCAGCTTCACCGTATCCGGGTCCAGCTTCTTGTGCGCGAAGTCCGCTTCCGTCAGGGGCAGAAAGCCCGAGAACAAGAACGCACTCATCGGCGCCACGTCCGAGAAGGTATGCACCCGGCTGCGGATATGCGGCACCATGGGCATCAGTCGCTCACGGTTGAAGCTCCACGCCTGCAGGCGCTCGGCAAAGGCCGCGTCGTCCAGCTCTTCACGAATCCAGACACCGTTGAGCCACTTGAGCTTTTCCACATCGAAGACCGGTCCACCCAGTGACACGCGGTCGATATCGAAGTGCTCAATCATCTCGGCCAACGAGAACTTCTCCCGCTCGTCGGGCATGGACCAGCCCATGCGCCCCAGGTAGTTGAGCAGGGCCTCGGGCAAGATTCCCAAACGCTCATAGAACAGAATGCTCGTCGGGTTCTTGCGCTTGGAGAGCTTGCTCTTGTCCGGGTTGCGCAGCAGCGGCATGTGACACAGTTCGGGCATGTCCCAACCAAAGTACTCATACAGCAGCTTGTGCTTGGGTGCCGAATTGATCCACTCTTCCCCACGAATCACATGGGTAATACCCATCAGGTGGTCATCCACCACGTTGGCCAGGTGATAAGTCGGCATACCGTCGGACTTGAGCAGGATCTGCGCATCCACCAGTGCCCAGTCCAGTTCGATTTCACCGCGCAGCCGATCCTGCATGGCACAGCGACCGGACTCGGGGACCCTCATACGAATCACATACGGCTGACCTTCCGCCTCGCGCCGCGCCTGCTCCTCTGCGGGCAGCTCCAGATCAGCCGCCTTCAGGGCACGGGTCTGGCCTTCGGCCTTGATCTGCTCGCGCAGGGCATTCAGCTCTTCCGGTGTACGATAGCACTTGAAGGCATGGCCCTTCTCGAGCAGCTCTTCGGCATACTTGCGGTACAGATCCTTGCGTTCGCTCTGACGATAGGGGCCATGCGGACCGCCAACATCGGGCCCCTCATCCCACTCAAGCCCCAGCCAGCGCATGGCATCCAGAATCGCCTGCTCGGACTCGGCGGTACTGCGCGTCTGATCGGTATCTTCGATGCGCAGCACGAATTGCCCGCCATGTTGGCGGGCAAATGCGAGATTGAACAGGGCGATGTACGCGGTGCCTACGTGCGGATCACCGGTGGGTGACGGTGCAATACGCGTGCGTACTGTCATCCGCTCAACCCTCCATTTCTGCCTTTTCTTCGTCCGTCACTTCCTTGATGGACAGCTTGACGCGACCACGCTGATCCACGTCCAGCACCTTGACGAAGACTTCCTCACCTTCCTTGAGGTAGTCGTTCACATCCTTCACGCGTTCCTGGGCAATCTGGGAGATGTGCACCAACCCATCCTTGCCGGGCAGGAAGGTCACGAAGGCCCCAAAGTCCACGATACGCGCTACCTTGCCCTTGTAGACCTTGCCGATTTCGGCTTCGGCAGTAATTTCCTGTATACGATACAGCGCGTCGTTGGCGGCCAGCTTGGTGTCCGCGTAGATGCGAACGGTGCCGTCGTCCTCGATGTCGATGGACGCACCGGTTTCATCACACAGGGCACGAATGGTTGCACCGCCCTTGCCGATCACGTCACGGATCTTGTCCGGATCGATCTTGATCTGAATCATGCTCGGTGCGGTATCCGACAGACCTTCGCGCGGTTTGCTGATGACCTTGTTCATCTCGCCCAGAAT
>RFIV01000170.1 GCA_003695085.1 Gammaproteobacteria bacterium | reverse complement strand
CGAGAGAACCCTACCGGGTATTGCTGGTCGATGATGATGAAGACCTGCTCAAGCTCTACCAGCTGTTTCTGGAGGAGAAGGGCATTGACGTCAGGACACTGTCCGATCCGACTGCCGCGCTCAATGTCATCAACCATTTCCGGCCCGAGCTGATTGTACTGGATCTTTACATGCCCGCGTGCTCGGGCATCGAGCTTGGGCAGGTCATTCGCCAGCATCACCGGCTGGCCAATATTCCCATCGTGTTCTTGTCAGTGGAAGATAACCCTGACAAGCAACTGTCGGCCATCCGGCTGGCAGGAGATGATTTCCTCACCAAGCCCATTGAACCCTGGCGGTTGACACAATCGATCCTTGCACGTGTGCGCCGGGCGCGCATGGTCAACCGATATATTCGCGCACTGGTCAAGGATCTGGCGTACAAGGAACGGCATGATAGCCTCACCGGCCTGCCCAACCGCCGGGTCTTTGAAATGCGCCTCAAGGCGGCCCTGGATAGGCAGCGCCAGCAGGCGCGGGGGGTTACGGCGCTGATGCTGATGGATATCGACAACTTTCAGCATGTCAATGACGTATATGGCCATGAGGTGGGGGATGCGCTGATTCTCGACATGGCGCAGAGGCTGCAGTCTGCCGTGCCGGACGAGGCGGTGCTCAGCCGACAGGGCGGTGATGAATTTGCGCTGCTGGTTCAGGGACTGGACAGCTTCGAAACGGTGCGCCGCTTCTGTGCGCAACTGAACCGGGTGGCCGCCCTGCCGTTCTTTGTCACCGGGCAGGAAATCGAGCTGGGGCTCTCGATCGGCGTCGTGCTGTGCACGGGGCGTGAGGGCATGGGGCCAAAGGACCTCATCAAGCAGGCGGATACCGCCCTGTATCACGCCAAGGAGGTCGCCAAGGGCGGCTTCGTCTTCTTCGAGGAAGCCATGGCGGAAGAGCTGCGACACCGCGTGGCACTGATTCATGATTTGCGCCGGGCCATTCAGAGTGGCCAGCTGGTGCTGTTCGCTCAGCCCCAGTTCGACTGTCAGAGCCGTCAGGTGTGCGGAGCAGAGATGCTGGTGCGCTGGCAGCATCCTGAGCGGGGACTGATACCCCCGGGTGATTTCATTCCCATGGCGGAGTCTTCCGGGCTGATCGTCGAGCTGGGCAGTTGGGTGCTGAGAGAGGCGGTCAGATGCATCCGTCACTGGCAGGCTCAATTCGGCTGGCATCTGCCCGTGGCGGTCAATGTGTCCCCCCACCAGTTCATGCAGGAGACCTTTGTGGAAGAAGTCGGCGTCGCCATTCGGGAGGCGGCACTGGCGGATGGCCTGCTGGAGCTGGAGATTACAGAAGGGGTGCTGGCGCAAAATCCCGGGCTGGCGGTGGACAGCCTGAACCGGCTCAAGCGCATGGGCGTCCGTATCGCCATTGATGATTTCGGCACCGGCTATTCCAATCTGGCAGCGCTCAAGCAATATCCTCTGGACTTGCTCAAGGTTGACCGTTCGTTCATCGACGGGCTGCCGGAAGATGACAATGACGCGGCGATTGCCTCGACCATCCTCAGCATGGGGCGCCACCTGGGATACCGGACCCTGGCCGAAGGTGTGGAGACACAGGCACAACTGGACTGGTTGCGTCAGCAAGGATGTGATGCCATGCAGGGGTATCTGCGCGCAAGACCCATGCCTCTGGATCAGTTCGAGGAGCAGTGGGTATCACACCGCATGGACAAGGGGGCTGGCCGCTGAGTCCATGGGCGTTGTGGCTGCATGGCAGAGTGGTATACTCCCCAGCGTTCAGGACAGGAGCCTTGCCCATGAAGTATACGATTATTCCCGTCACGCCCTTTGAGCAGAATTGCACGCTGTTATGGGATGAGACGAGTGGCCGCGCAGCCATTGTCGATCCGGGGGGGGACCTGCCCCGCATTCAGGCGGCGGTTGAGCAGGCGGGTGTGACGCCGGAAAAGATCCTGATCACCCATGGGCATATCGATCACGCGGGCGCTACCGCTGATGTGGCCGATCATTACGGTATTCCGGTGGAAGGCCCGGAGTGGGAAGACAACTTCTGGATTCAGGGACTGGCGCAACAGGCCGGCATGTTCGGCTTTGGCAGTGTGCGCACCTTCGAGCCGGATCGCTGGCTGAAGGACGGTGATACCGTTACCGTGGGCAATGAGACCTTGAGTGTCATCCACTGCCCGGGCCATACACCGGGGCATGTGGTGTTCTTCTCGGAAAAACATCGCCTGGCGCTGGTCGGGGATGTGCTGTTCAATGGCTCCATTGGCCGCACGGACTTCCCGAAAGGGGACCATGCCACCCTCATCCGATCCATTCGCGAGAAACTTTTCCCCCTGGGGGATGATGTGCAGTTCATTCCCGGTCATGGCCCCATGTCCACCTTCGGACAGGAGCGCCAGTACAATCCCTTTGTCAGGGATTGAGCAGGGATTGCGCTGACGGCGCCACCGCCGGCGCACTGTCCCAGAGGCAGCGGGCGACACCCAGCAGGCGATCCTCCTGCCAGTGGTTGGCCATGAGCTGAAGTCCGATCGGAAGCCCCTGGTCGTCCAGTCCAGCGGGCAGAGTCAGGGCCGGATGGCCGCCCAGATTGCCCACGAAGGCATAGCGCATGAGGGCTGACAGCGTACGCAGATCGGATTCCCCCTCAGGCTGCACCGATTCACGGATAGGTGGGGCCGTCATGGCCGTTGTGGGCGTTATCAGAATATCAACCTGCCGGAATACCCGGTTCATCTGATCCATCAGCCGCTGCCTGACCTGCTGCGCACGCAGATAGTCTGCAGAGGAGAAGGCTCTGGCCATGGACAGGTTCAGGCGGGTATCAGGACCGAAGGCATCCGGCCGACGATTGAAGTCTGTATACACGGACATCAGCATCTCGGACGCAATCGTGATGGCGTGGGCGATGCGCACGCTCTCCAGGTCATCCAGTGCCACTTCCCGGACTTCCGCCCCCAGCCGTTTCATGTGCTCGGCCTTGAGATGGCAGGCCTGAACGACGGCAGGATCCGCGTCACTGAACCACGGCGAAAACAGGCCCACCTTCAGTCCCCCGAGATCCTTTGGCCAGCTCAATGTCGGCGCCGGTTGCTCCAGTGTGTTCGGGTCCATGACATCTCTTCCGGCAATCACGCTGTAAACGATGGCCGCATCATCCGGCGTGAGCGTCATGGGGCCGATATGGGCGACAGAGGCACACAAGGGGAAGGCCCCATATTCGCTGACACGACCCCATGTCGGCTTGAGTCCGGTCAGGCCGCACAGCGCAGCCGGAATGCGGATGGAGCCGCCGCCGTCCGCCCCCAGTGCCACCGGGCACAATCCCAGCGCCACCGCCGCAGCACTGCCACTGGAGGACCCGCCGGTAAAGTGCTGAGGATTCCAGGGAGTGCGCGAAGGGCGATAATGTGCATTCTGCCCGGTGACGCCAATCCCGATTTCGTGCATGTGGGTCTTGCCGATGAACAGGGCGCCCGCCTGACGGAGCCGAGCGCACACCGTTGCATCATCCCGGGCCGAGCCATCCTGGCCATAGACGTTGGTGCCCACCGTGGTGGTGTAGGGGACCAGATCGATTTCGTCCTTGACGGCGACGGGCACGCCATCCAGCAGGCTCAGCGGGTGGCCGGCTGCCCAGCGCGCATCGCTTTCACGGGCCAGCGCTTCGATGGCTTGCGGATTCCATGCAATCACCGGGCTGTTACCGGATTCATCCAGAGCCTTGAGGCGCTCAATCACGCGGTGTGCGACATCCGATGGACGGCATGCGCCCGAGCGATAGGCCTGAACGAAGTCCAGGATTGTGGGCAGACCCGCCTTCGACGGAGACGCCTCCAGTGCCTCCAGTGCCCGGCTGACCGGAAGCCCGCCGGAATGAAACCCCGAGGTGGCCTCAAGGTTCCGGGGCATCATCAGAGGGGATTCCGTCAGATCGAGCTTGCGAAAGGCCGGCAGTCCGGCTTCGCGCAGCAGTGTCTGTTCGATGAGGCGGCGCGTCAGCGGGCTGTCGAGTGCAGTGACAAGGGATTTGAGGGCCCGGCCCGCGAGGCGGGGGGCACGCAGGCGTCTGAGGTTGTAGGCGGACATGCAGTGCAGACTCGGTTAAACGGACTACACTGAGAATAACAAAGTGTTACGTCAACGTCATGGGCTGTT
>RFIV01000169.1 GCA_003695085.1 Gammaproteobacteria bacterium | reverse complement strand
TTTCAGGAATATACAGGTGGATCTTGCCATCGGGGTGACGGATCAGCTTCCAGAGATCCTCATACTCGAACTCGCCCAGTGGGATCGGGCGCGGATCATCCAACATGCGCTGAAACAGCTTTTCGGCCTGCTGGGCGGGCTTGCCCGTATAACCGGCCCGTGCCACCTGACGGCTGAAACGCCGTGCCCAGAACTGCGATACCCCCCACAGGCTGGCCGCCGAAGCCTTGTCCTCCTGCAGTGCCCGCCCCAGGGTCGCATAAAGGATCACGGGGACATACGCCTGCCAATGCGGCTTGAGTTTGAGTGTGGCCGCCAGCGCTGCCGGATAGACATTGAGCCCCGGATAACGACGATGCAGCTTTGCGGCCCGCTCGAGCACAGGGAAACGCTCGGGAATCGCCCCCAATGCCACCAACAGTCGCCGGTAGATCTCCGGCTCCGGCAAGGTATCGCCCTCTTTTTCCAGCACCGGCTTGCGCAAATGGAAGTACGGCACCGGAAAGCCATAGGTAAAGAAGGTGGCCTCGGCCTTTTCGAACTGGGTCGGAGCGGGTAGCACATAGTGGGCGTGTCGCGCAGTCTCGGTCATCGCCACGTCGATGACGACCAGCAGCTCCAGCTTGCGCAAGGCCTTTTCCAACGCACGTGTGTCCGCACCGGAGCGGGCAATATTGCCACTGTCCACAATCAGGGCACGCACGCGTTCCGGGTGATCGGTGTCGATTTCCAGTGGCAGAATGTTGGGGGGAAAGAGCTTGCAGATCTCGTGCATACCCGTGACCCTGGTGGTCACCGCCCCTTCGCCAGGCTTTTTCGAATGGCCGATGAAGGGCGCGAACTGGGCACCCAGGTGGTTTCCGCCCTTGCGATTGAAATTGCCCGTCACCAGATACAGAAGCTTCTCCAGCCAGGAATTGAGCGTACTGTGCAAACTTTGCTGGATGCCCAGATCCGCGCGCACCGTCGCCCGGTGAGCACTGGCGAAGCCGCGCGCCACTTCATAGACTTTTTCCGCTGGAACGCCGGAGGCCTCGATAAAATCCTCCACAGGCAGGGTTTCAAACAGCTTGCGGATCGCCTCGTGCCCCGTCGTGCGCTCGCGCAAGAACGCCTCATCTACCCGGTTTTCGCGGAACAGGATGGCGATCATGGCCGCCAGCAGATACGCATCGTGCCCCGGTTTCACCTGCAGGTGAATGTCCGCCATTCTGGCCGTTTCACTCACGCGCGGGTCGATCACCACCAGTGTCCTCGCCGGGTCGGATTTGAAGGCCTTGAGCACATCCCGGGTACGCGGGAGTCCGTGCGCGGTGAAGGGGTTGGCGCCCAGCACGATGGCGTAGTCCGCATGCTCCATACCCTCCAGCGGCAGCACACTCTGCCGCCCGAACAGCTCCCCATTGACCCAGAAATCCCCGGTCTTCTCCTGCGCCAGTGCCGTGTACAGATACGGGGTGCCCAGCGCTGCCCGCAACGCGCCCGAGTAGGTGCCCCCCAGATGGTTGCCCTGCCCGCCACCGCCATAGTAGGCAAAAGCATGCCCGCCATGCCCGGCCTTGATGGCCTTCATCTTTTCGGCAATTTCCTGAATGGCCTGCTCCCAGCTGACCGGCGCAAAGGAACCGTCCGGCTGACGCTTGAGCGGCTGCTTCAACCGCTCACTGTGGTTCTGATAGTGGTCCAAACGCGCCGCCTTCTGACAGAGATATCCCTGTGAGGACGGTGCCAGCTTGTCGCCACGAATCTTCTTGAAGTGCCGACCCTCCACCTGAATCTCGATGGCGCACCCAATACTGCACAGCATGCATGCTGTGGGTTTGAAGTCGATCTCTTTGGCCTGGCCCATGGTCGCCCTCCCGTTCAGTTTGCGCGCCGTCACATCCTGCCCCGCCGGATGCATCATGGCACGCAGTGCCATTTATCGTTTTAGCGTTCCATAATGGAACTTATATGCCCGATACTACGTTCCATTTTGGAACTTGTCTACAATATGTTCTATAATGAACCCGAATCGGCGTACAGAGCGCCACGGATCCATCCACCTGTCTGTAACGGGAGCCCCAGTGAAGTGGGATGACATCGGTGAAATGCCTTGCTCCGTCGCCCGTGCGCTGTCCGTGATCGGGGATCGCTGGACGATGCTGATTCTGCGCAACTGTTTTCTGGGCACACGCCGGTTCGAGCAGTTTCAGAAGCATATCGGCCTGTCACGACACCGCTTGTCCGACCGGCTGAAAACACTGGTGGAAGCAGGCATCCTGCGCAAGCAGCCCTATCAGGACAAGCCGCTGCGGTATGAATACCGGCTGACAGAAAAGGGCGTGGACCTCTACCCCGTGCTGATGACGCTGGCGGCCTGGGGAGACAAGTGGATGGCGGGGGAAGACGGCCCGCCCATGGAGTATGTGCACACGACCTGCGGCCACCTGACCCATCCGACGCTGTGCTGCTCGGAATGCGGGGAAGTGATTGATCCGCGCGCCATGCGCCCGCGGATCGGTCCGGGCCTG
>RFIV01000168.1 GCA_003695085.1 Gammaproteobacteria bacterium | reverse complement strand
CGAAGTCGAACATCACTTCACCGCCAGGACCGATATGAAATTGAAACACTGGAACCAGCACGCCGCGTGCGAGAAGCCCGCCTGGCGCAGGCGTGTCAGGTGCGTCTCCAGAGTCTCCGGAATCAGGACGTTTTCCAGAGCTGCCCGTTTTTGTGCAATTTCCAGGTCACTGTATCCCCGTGCACGCTTGAATCCATGATGCAGCTCCGTCAACTGTGCCTGCGTCACCGGATCATCAAAATGAATCTTCTCGGACAACACCAGCGCACCGCCTTCGTGCATGCCATCGGCAATCCGGGTCAGCAGGGGCAGCCGGTCCGCCTCGGGAATGAACTGAAGGGTGAAGTTCAGTGTGACCAGCGTGGCATTCTCGAATGTCGTGTGACGGATATCCTGCTCGAGCAACGTGACGGGCACACCTTCTGGTTCGCGATCGATGTTGATCCGGCATCGCTCCAGCATGGGAGCGGAGGTGTCCACCGCGATGATTTCACACCCCTCGGGAGCTGCCCGGCGCATGGCCAGCGTAGAGCCTCCGAGTGAGCAGCCCAGGTCATACAGACGGGAGCCCGGTTGGGCATGCGCGCGGGTAATGACCCCGATCATTTCCAGTGTCATCGCGTAGCCGGGGACGGAGCGATTGATCATGTCACTGAAGACGGAGGCGACCCGTTCATCAAACTGGAAAGCCTGCATGTCGGGTTGCGGCGTATCGAACAGGGTGTCTTTACCGGTCATCTGCTCTCTCGGAATGCCTGAATGCCCGGGGACGGCTCGCCCGGGATTGCCAGTGATCAGGGAGCGGGATTGTAGCCCGTTGGTGAAGTCTTCGCCAGCGTGGATGCTGCGCATGGACTTTTGACGTGAAGGGGATACCATGCCAAGCATCGGAGAATTACGCATGAGGGCGCAGTATGGCTTATGACAGCATCAAATCCCTGCTCCAGGCTGATGACAGGATCGGCCAGAGTGTCACGGTCAAGGGCTGGGTTCGCAGCCGGCGGGACTCCAAGGCCGGCCTTTCTTTTCTGCACGTCCATGACGGTTCCTGTTTTGATCCCATTCAGGCAGTGGTGCCGAATACGCTCGACAACTATGAAAGCGAGGTGCTCCGCCTGACGACCGGCTGTTCGGTCGAGGTGACCGGTGAGCTGGTGGCTTCACCCGCGCAGGGGCAGGCCTGTGAAATACAGGCTGCGGAAGTGCGAGTCGTCGGTTGGGTGGACGACCCGGAAACCTACCCGATGGCCAAGAAGCGTCATACGCTGGAACACTTGCGCAGCTTCGCGCATCTTCGCCCGCGCACCAATGTGATCGGTGCGGTGACGCGTGTACGGGCGACTCTGGCGCACGCCATCCACGACTACTTCTACCGTCAGGGCTTTTTCTGGGTGAACACGCCCATCATTACTGCCAATGACTGTGAGGGGGCAGGTGAACTGTTCCGTGTTTCCACCCTGGACCTGATGAATCTGCCACGCGATGAAAAAGGGCAGGTCGATTTCAGTGAAGACTTTTTCGAGAAAGAGGCCTTCCTGACGGTATCCGGTCAGCTGAATGTCGAAAGCTATTGCCTGGCCATGTCAAAGGTCTACACCTTTGGCCCGACGTTCCGCGCAGAAAACTCCAACACCAGCCGCCACCTGGCAGAGTTCTGGATGGTGGAGCCGGAAATTGCCTTTGCTGACCTGAACGATGACGCCGATCTGGCGGAGAGTTTTCTCAAGCATGTTATCCGTCAGGTGCTTGAGCAGTGCGAAGACGATCTGGCCTTCTTCGACCAGCGCATCAGCAAGGGGCTGGTGGAACGTCTCACGCATGTGATGGACACGCCCTTTGTGCGCATGGATTATACGGACGCAATCTCGCTTCTGGAGAAGTCCGGGCAGTCGTTCGAGTTTCCGGTAAGCTGGGGATTGGATCTGCAGTCCGAGCATGAGCGTTATATTGCAGAGCAGCATGTGAAGGGGCCGGTGGTTCTGATGAACTACCCGAAGGACATCAAGGCGTTCTACATGCGCCTCAATGATGACGGAAAGACCGTGGCGGCGATGGATGTGCTCGCGCCCGGAATCGGGGAAATCATTGGCGGCAGCCAGCGCGAGGAGCGACTGGAAGTGCTGGATGAGCGGATGAAGACGCTGGATCATCCAGAGGGTCTGAGCTGGTATCGGGATCTGCGGCGTTACGGCACTGTGCCTCATGCCGGTTTCGGGCTGGGCTTCGAGCGCCTGCTGGCCTATGTCACCGGCATGGAGAACGTGCGCGACGTCATTCCCTTCCCGCGCACCCCGGGGCATGCGGAGTACTGATCCGCACCCCGGAACGGGCTTCAGGGAAGAAGCCCGAGTACCTTGGCCAGTGAAACACCACTGAGCACGAGAGCGATCAGGCTGACGGTCCAGGCCTGTACCTTGGCACTGTTGACCGCCTGGCTCAGACGCTGGTTGTCTGCAATCAGTTCCCGCACCCATTCATTGTCTGCCGGGTCCACCTCCGGCGATGGCGTATTCGCACCGCTGCGCTGCTGAGCGTCAAGCTCCCGGGTGATCCGCGCAGCAAACTGATCGGCAATTGTGGCGGCTTCCTGCTGAAGTTGAGTGCTGACCCACTGCTGCACCTCGGCTTTGAGCGCATCAGTATCCAGTGCTGGCGCCTCAGCAGACGGCGACGTTTCGGACTGTAGGTCAGCTCTGGCCTCGGACAGTGCCTGTTCGACCTGCTCGCGCGCAGCCTGTTCCACCTGCGCCAGCTTGTGCGCCAGCATGGCTTCGACTGTATCCTGGGCAACGGTCAGTACACGATCGGTCAGGGCATCCTCGTCAATATTGACGGTGGGTGCGGCAACGGGTTCAGGGGCAGGGCGGTCGGCCTGTTCGCGCAGCATCTTGTTGAGATCTGAAATCTGGTTTTCAAGATCTGCGCGGGATTCGCTGATGGCTTCATCCAGATTGGACTGAACCTGGCTGGAAAGCGCCTTCAGTTCGCTGTGGACCAATGGCATCAGGGTGCGCTCGACGTCACGGGCTGCACGTGCGGCAAGCGCCTCCTCGTCAATCTGAGGCTCGGCAGCCGGTGTGGGAGCGGACAGGTGCTCAAGCTTGCGCAAGGCCTCGGCCAGCTCATGCTCAAGGCGTTCAATCTCCTTGCGCAGCCCGGCGATCTCTGACGAGACTGCCGGTTCGGCGGCTGCTTCCACGGGTTGCTGATGCGCATCGGAGGGGCTTCCGGCATCGTCGCCGGGTGTGCCGTGCGCTGCCATGGCCGGAGTGGCTTCGGGCGGCGTGGGGGCTGCCGGCTCTGCCGGCGATGCCCGCAGCATCTCGAGCAAGCCATCCAGTACATCCACCTGGGGCGGCTTGGTCAGCGTGCCGCTGGCGCCAATCGCACGGGCTTCCTCATCATAGTTCTCGATGCCTTCCTTGCCGGTACACATGATGACGGGTATGTGCGCCGTAGCAGGGTTGGCCTTGATCTTCTGCGTTGCCTCGAAGCCGTCCATGTTGGGCATCATGTGATCAATGAACACCACGTCCGGCGGTGTCTGGCCAATCAATTCCAGTGCCTCTTCAGCAGAACCCGCCACGGATACACTCAGGTTGTGCTTTTCGAGCAGGCGCTTGAGAGTAATGCGGGCCAGTTTGGAGTCGTCCACCACCAGCGCATTCTGAATTGCCATATCCATCCTTCCGATGACAGTGATGCCCTAAATCTAGCACAGGTGCAACAGCAGGATAAAACCTTAATTTGACGGAAGTTTGTAACGGAAATGACTGCTTGTGTTCACATCGGGTTCACAGAACGGTCCTACGGTTAGCATATCCCAACACAGGAGCCTGCCATGCTGGAGACCTGCCGTACTCTGTTTATCTCGGATGTCCACCTGGGCACCTCAGCCTGTCAGGCCGACCATCTGCTGGATCTGCTTGAACAGGTAAGGCCTGAAACACTGTACCTGGTGGGGGATATTGTGGATCTTGAAGCCATGCGCAAGCGTGTGGTGTTGACCAGCACCCAGCAGCGGGTGGTTGCCCGGTTTCTGGAGCTGGTTCAGGACGGCGTGGAAGTGATCTATATTCCCGGTAACCATGATGCGTTCTTTCGCCGATTTGCCGGTCAGTCTCTGGCAGGCATTCCGGTGCGCCTGCATGCTACTCATGTCACCGCGGACGGACGGCGCTTTCACGTCGCACATGGAGACGAGTTCGATCACGCCGTGCACTGTCCGCGGGCGCTGGCGATGCTGGGCGACTGGCTCCATGGCGCTCTGCTGTCTCTCAATCGGTGGCTCAATGGTCTCAGGCGCCTGATGGGGTTCCCGTACTGGTCCCTTGCCGGATACCTCAAGGCGCATGTGGGCAAGGCCCAGGCGTTTATTCGCCGCTACGAGGAGGCGGTTTTGAAGGAAGCGCGGCACCGGCAACTGGATGGTTACATTTGTGGGCATATTCACGTCGGCGGATTCAGACAATCGGAAGAGGGTATCCTTTACTGTAATGACGGGGACTGGGTCGAGCATTGCACGGCGCTGGTGGAAGACCGGGATGGCCAGTTGTCGCTCTGGCATTGGTCCGAGTCGCCGAGGTGCCTGGCCCGCGAGCCCGGAGGCTGCCGTGTCCCGGAACCGGCGTCACCGCCGGTGTTCGCCCGCACGCACTGATCTGTACAGGCCTGCCAAACTGCGCCATCATGGAACTCTGGAGAGGAGAGTGCCATGAAAGATCGATTACCCACCGAGAAAGAAGCCTTGCCGGGGCGGGACGAGCCCATTGATCCCGGGGAGTTGCATGCTGTTCTGAATCACCCGCTCAGACCGCCGTTTCCTGACCATCTTCGGGAGGTGCGCCTGGGCATGGGCTGTTTCTGGGGGGCTGAACGTTTGTTCTGGCAGCTGCCCGGCGTCTGGACCACCGCTGTCGGGTATGCGGGTGGAATCACGCGCAATCCGACTTACGAAGAAGTCTGCTCAGGCCGTACGGGTCACGCGGAAGTGGTACGTGTGGTCTACGACCCCTCAGAGGTATCGTTGGAATCCTTGCTGAAGTGCTTCTGGGAGAATCATGACCCGACAAGTGGCATGCGCCAAGGCAATGACATTGGCACCCAGTACCGTAGCACCATCTATGTGGACACGGAAGATGACCGGGCTGTGGCCGAAGCGTCACGTGATCGTTACCAGCACGCACTGGCGCAAGCCGGGCGCGGGAGCATCACGACAGAAATACGCAGGGACCCTGCCTTTTACTACGCCGAGGCGTACCATCAGCAGTATTTGCACAAGAACCCGAACGGATATTGCGGGCTGAAATTCAATGGCGTGATGTGCCCCGGTAGCTAAACGGGCAAGTCCGAAAACCAGGCACAAAAAAGCCCCCTTTTGGGGGGCGAAACGTTCACTCTAGCTCTCAGTAAACGCGGGGTTTAGTGCGTGAACTTTTCGGCTACCGACTCAGCCTTTTCGCGCAGCGTCTTGAGCTGGCTTTCCAGTTGCTCGGTATAGGCCTGGATCTGGGGCTTGACCTTGGTGTCCAGCGCCTTTTCGGCCTGCAGCCTGGAGTAAGCTGCCATCATGCGGGTGTTCCAGACCAGACGGTTGCGCAGGTCATAGGTGGCCGCGTCCAGGTTGTAGGACAGGGTCTTCAGATCCGGGTTCTTTTCGCGCAACTGAGCGACCACGTCGGCCAGGTTGCGGCTCTGGTCCAGATCTGCGCCCAGTTGTTTCAGGACGCGCTTGCCTTCGGTTTCAACAAGATCACGTACCTTGTTGAGTTGCTCCACCGGAGCTTTCAGTTTGTCTTGCAACATGGTTGTCGCCTCTGTGTCTCTCTGCCTGTTTTCTGAGGACAGTTTAAACGGGCGTTTTAGAATAATCTAACTAGACACAGAGGCGATATTCAGGCGCGATCAGAGCCAGTCCGCGATTTGCTGTATGAGCTTGCCAATGCCGGCTGAGGCTTCGGAGATGCGTTGGGCAAGCATGTACGCGGGCGTGCTGACGACCTTGTATCGTTCATCCGACACGGCATCATCCACCGGGCAGGCGACATGTTCCGCCCCCATGGCAGTCAGGGCTGCGGCCGTGCCTTCATCCGTGCCGATTGTGCAGCGTACACCTTGCGGATAGATTCTCGAAATCATGGCCGGCGCTATGCAGATGTAGCCGGCAGGCTTGCCGCGCGTGGCAAAGGCCTTGGCGACCCGCTCAACCTGCGGATCCAGAACCATGTCTGCACCGGCCACCGCAAAATTGCACAGGTTCTTGGCGGCACCATAGCCCCCGGGGAACACAATGGCACGGTAACTGTCAGGATCAAGCTCCGATAACGGGCGGATATTGCCCCGTGCAATCCGTGCGGCTTCAACCAGCACATTGCGGGACTCGTCAGCCGGCTCGCCCGCAGCATGGTTGACAACATCCATCTGGGGCTTGTCCGGGGCATAGCACTGATAACTCAGGTTGTGGGTGTCGAGTGCCAGCAGGGTCAGGACCGATTCATGAATCTCGGCACCATCCAGAAATCCGCAGCCTGAAAGCACTACAGCGACATCAGTCATTGGGATTCTCCTCTGTCAGGTTGTTGTTTGTTTTGAGTTGTCCGGCTCGGGAGCGTCAGCCGGGTCTGCAGCACCGGGTCGGGCAAAGTGCAGGGCCATGTCAAAGGCGGATTCAGTAAACGCGAGGATCTTGTCGAAGTCCGCATCGGACAGGTCGCGCGCCTCATCCCGGCTGCGCAGGATATTCAGGAAGCGCCTTTCGCGCTCGTACTGGACGGGCAGTCGGCCGATGCCCCACTCTTCCAGCAGTTTCCAGGTTTCGGGATTGTATGTGCGGGTGTACTTGAGTACGAACGGAATCGGGTCGTTACGCGCCAGAACGGCTGCCAGGCGCATGATCAGGTCAAACGAGAGTGTCGCGGTCCCGGCTTCAACCGCTTCGAGCAGGGTCTTGTCCTTGAGATCCACGGCTTCCGCCAGTTCACTCAGGGTCAGACCTGCCACCTGTCTCAATTCCTTCAACGACTGACCGGCGCGGGCCATGCGCTCCAGTTTCTCCGGGTTGTCCAGCAAGGCCTTGCCGGCCCGGATGGATGTCGAGGCGGAGGTCTGGGCGAGATCTACTGCGCGCCCGGTCCAATGGGTCAGTCGATCCAGCCAGCTCACGTGTCTACTCCAGCATGGTCAGCGGGGGTGCAAGACCGGCCAGCTGAGGCGTGTCGGTCAGAAAGTCCACGATGATCTGGCCGGTTTCCTTCAGCCAGGCATCCTGCTCCGCCGGTGTGCGTGAACCGTGTGCAGGTTGCTCGGTCTGACTTTGCTCGTACTCGTCCCAGCTTTTGAGCCCGGGTTTGCCCTGAGCCGCACGGCGCATGTTGATCAGGGCCAGTTGCTCGGCCTGTTGCTTTTCCACCTCCGCCTTGCGTGCATTGAGGTTCAGTGTCAGCGTCCGGATATCGCGCTGAGCTTCCAGCCAGCGCTGTTCGGCCAGCACCGCCTGGAACATCGGGTCCTTTTTCAGGCGCTCCTCATGCCGTTCCTTGAGTATGGGGATCACCGGCTTCCAGCGCGTGTAGTGTGCATGGTAGACCGATGAGATCTGATCCCAGGGCAGGGCATTGGGGAGGGCGTCCTCCCCGACTTCGCGCTTGTCGATGTTGAAGGGCAGGTAAAGATCCGGCAGGACACCCTTGTGTTGGGTACTGCCGCCGGATACCCGATAGAACTTGGCTTCCGTGAGCTTGACCTGACCATGATTGAGCGGGCGAATGGTCTGTACGGTGCCCTTTCCAAAGGTCTGATCGCCGACGATCAGGCCGCGTCCATAGTCCTGAATGGCGGCGGCAAAAATTTCGGAAGCGGAGGCGCTCATCCGGTTGACCAGCACCACCAGAGGGCCTTCCCAGGCGACGGCATTGTCCGGGTCGTCATAGACACGGACGCGGTTGTCCGAGGCACGCACCTGGACGGTGGGGCCAGAGGGGATGAACAGGCCAGTGAGCGAGATCGCTTCGTTCAGCGCGCCCCCGCCATTGTCACGCAGGTCAATCACCAGCCCGTCAATCCCTTCCTGTTTGAGGCTGTCGAGCAGTCGGGCAACGTCCCGCGTGGTACTTCGGTAGTCGCTGTCTCCCCGTTGCATAGCGCGGAAGTCGGCATAGAAAGCGGGAATGTCGATGATGCCGATCTTGAAGTCACGACCGTTCCGCTCAACCTTGAGGGTTTGTTTCTGTGCGGATTGTTCTTCCAGCTTCACCTTGTCCCGGACAATGCTGATGATATGGGTTTCGGTATCGGACTTGGCCTTGGCCGGGAGAATTTCCAGCTTCACGACACTGTTCTTGGGACCGCGGATGAGATCCACGACCTCGTCAAGCCGCCAGCCTATGACATTCTGAATCTCGCCATCGCCCTGGCCAACGCCCACAATCCGGTCCGTGGGTTTGAGGGTACCGGCCTTTTGCGCAGGCCCGCCAGGGACGAGGCGCACCACCTTGGTAAACTCGTTGTCGGATTGCAGGACAGCCCCGATACCTTCGAGCGAGAGCGACATGTTGATGTTGAAATTCTCTGTCACGCGGGGCGAGAAGTATGTGGTGTGCGGGTCATACAGTGAGGTCAGTGCATTCATGTAGGCCTGAAAGGCATCTTCGGGCCGGGTCTGACTCAGCCGCTTGAGCTGTGTTTCGTAGCGGCGGATGAGCGACTGCCGAATATCCTTGTCCTGTTTGCCGTCCAGCAGTTGAGAGAGCATGGCGTTCTTCAGCCGCTTGCGCCACAGATCATCGAGTTCGGCCCGGCTTGCCGCCCAGGGCGCTTTCTCGCGATCCAGCTCAAGGGTTTCGTTGCGGTTGAAATCGGGTTGCCAGTTGCCGTCCCTGAGCTTTGCCAGCATGAAGTTCAGGCGTTCGGCTACCCGTTGCTGATAGCGATTGTAGATTTCGAAGCCGGCATCCAGGTCACCGGTGACCAGCATGTTGTCCAGCAGACGGCGCCACGGCTCGAAGGACTGAATGTCTTCTTCCAGAAAGTACTGCTTCTGGGGATCCAGCCACTTGAGGTAATTGTCGAGCAGCTTTTCCGAGAGCGCGTCATCCACGCGCATGTTCCGATAGTGGCCGTACTCCAGCTGACGCGTCAGTTCCTGGGCTGCACGGCGCATGTCTGCGCTGGGGCGCAGGGCCTCGGGTGGAGCCAGCGTGTCGGTTGACTTTGCCAGAGCCTGAGCAGTTCCGGCAGGCAGCCAGGCAGGTGCCTGTGCTGCCGGGAGTGACACAGAAAGGGCCACGGTGGTCACGACGGCCCGCAGGCTCGTGCGGATGATTGCAATAAGGATGCGCATAGAGCTGTCTTGCTTTTTTGACGGATTCATCACCTGATTGTAGGTGATCCTTTCCGCGCGCTCTAGTTGCAGGCGTGAATTCTTTGTAACGGATGAACCCGGGCGGGGAGGGGGCCAAAGGGCCCCCTGTGGAGTCACTCAAGAAGCTGATTTTGCTCCAGTTTGTGACGCAGTTCGCCGCTGAGTTGAAAACGCTCGCCAAACCGTTCGGCCAGCGCGTCAGCCCGTCGGACAAACTCTGCGGGCCCGGTCTGGTTGATGAACTGGAGCACCCCACCGGTCCAGGGTGCATAGCCGATGCCGAAAATGCTGCCGATGTTGGCATCCATGACCGAGCGCAGCACACCTTCTTCCATGCAGCGGACCGACTCGATGGCCTGAATGTACAGGAAGCGATCCTTGAGATCCTGCAGGTCCACCTTGCCGGCTGTATCCGGATCCGTGAAGCGCTCGATCAGTTCCGGCCAGAGATACTTTGTGCCCTTTTCCGGGTATTCGTAGAATCCGGCACCATCGGCCTTGCCGGTGCGCTTGTACTCCTGAACCATCAGGTCCACGATGCGCTCGGCGGGGTGAGGGCCCCAGGTGCCGCCCTGAGCCTCCGTATCCTTGCGACTCTGATCCCGGATATGCGTGATCAGTCGCAGGCTGACTTCGTCGGACAAGGCCAGCGGGCCGACGGGCATGCCGGCAAACTGGGCGGCGTGCTCGATACTGGCGGGATGAATACCTTCTCCGACCATGGCAATGCCTTCGTTGATGAAGGTCCCGAACACCCTGGAGGTGAAGAATCCACGGCTGTCATTGACCACAATGGGTATCTTGCCGATCTGCAACACGTAGTCGAAGGCTTCGGCCAGCGTCTGGTCATCGGTCTTTTCACCCACGATGATCTCGACCAACTGCATCTTGTCTACCGGAGAGAAGAAGTGCAGCCCAATGAATTTCTCCGGTTGTGCAGAGGCCCCGGCGAGTTGTGTGATGGGAATGGTCGAGGTATTGGAGGCAAAGATGCCGCCTTCTGCCAGCATGGGCTCACTTTCACGTGTCACCTGCGCCTTGAGGTCGCTGGCCTCGAATACGGCTTCGATGATCAGGTCACATCCGGACAGGTCTGCTGCGCTGTCGGTGGCCTGGATGCGGTTCAGAACGGCGTCTCTTTCGTCTGCCGGCATCCGCCCGCGGGCCACTTTCTTGTCCAGCAGCTTGCGGCTGTAGTCCTTGCCTTTCTCGGCTTTCTCCTGCGAGACATCCTTGAGCACGACATCGATGCCCCGGATGGCCGTGGCATAGGCAATGCCGCTGCCCATCATGCCTGCGCCGAGCACGCCGACCTTGCGGAAGGTCTTCTTCTCATGTCCGTCAGGCCGGTTATTGCCGGCCTTCAGCGCATTGAGCCCAAACCAGAAGGTGCCGATCATGTTCTTGGAGACCTGTCCACAGGCCAGTTCGGTAAAGTAGCGGCCCTCGATGCGCTGTGCGGTGTCATAGTCCACCTGACAGCCTTCGACGACGGCTGCCATGATCCGCTCGGGTGCGGGGTAGCAGCCGCGGGTTTTCTTGCGCAGCATGGCCGGGGCGATCGCGAGCATCTGCGCGACCTTGGGATGCTTCGGATCGCCTCCCGGAATTCTGAACCCTTTTTCGTCCCAGGGCTGTTTGGCACCGGGGTGGGCCAGCAGCCACTGGCGCGCCTGTTCCATCATGTCGTCCGGTGAGTCCGCCAGCGCATGGATGATACCGGCCTTGAGGGCGGCCTGGGGTGACAGCTGTTTGCCCTCCAGCAGCAGAGGCAGGGCCTTTTCGATGCCCAGCAGCCGGGGCAAGCGACAGCAGCCTCCACCTCCGGGAAGCAGGCCAAGTGTTACCTCCGGCAGCCCGAGCTTGATCTTCGGATCGCTCAGGCACACGCGGTAGTGGCAGGCCAGGGCAAGCTCAAGCCCCCCACCCAGGGCGGCACCGTTGATGGCTGCGGCGACCGGGACACCCAGGGTTTCCAGCTCCCGCAGAGGGCCGGTGATGCCCGTTTGCAACATCCTGAAGAATGTTTCTGCATGTTCAGGTGTAACCTGAACAAGTTCACGCAAATCACCGCCAGCAAAGAAGGTTTTTTTGGCTGAGGCGATGAGAATCCCGTTGATCGAGTCTTTCTCCGCCTGCAGGCGATCCAGGGCTTCCCGAAAGGCGGTCCTGAAATCGGCATTCATGGTGTTGGCTGACTGGCCGGGCATATCGAGCGTCAGGGTCACGATGCCGTCGGTGTCACGATGATAATGGATGGCGCTCATGTGATCCTCCTAGAGACGTTCGATAATGGTTGCGATACCCATGCCGCCGCCCACGCACAGCGTGGCCAGGCCATAGCGCAGTTGCCTGCGTTCCAGCTCGTCGAGCAGGGTGCCGAGTATCATGGCGCCGGTCGCGCCCAGTGGATGGCCCATGGCGATGGCGCCGCCGTTGACGTTGATCTTCTCCATGGGGATGTTCATGTCCTTCTGGAATTTCAGTACCACCGCTGCGAAGGCTTCGTTGACTTCATACAGGTCGATGTCGTCAGCTGTCAGGCCGGCCCTGGACAGCGCCTTGCGGGTAGCCGGGGCGGGGCCCGTCAGCATGATGGTCGGATCGGTACTGGTCACGGCCGCGGAT